>JASJDE010000052.1 GCA_030065195.1 Erythrobacter sp.
CGACACATCATAGGAGACAGGATCATGACCAAATCGGCACTTGCCCTTGTGCTTTCTGCGGCAAGCTCGCTTGCGGTCATCGCGGCATCGCCAGTAGCGGCACAGTCCCAGTCCGGCGGCGGACTGGCAGCAGAAAATCTTGCGCGCGGAGAAACCACGACGGCGATCGCTTCGCTTGAGATTCAGCGCCAGGCTTCGCCGGACGATCCGGCCCTGCTTATCAATCTGGGCATCGCCTACGCCCATATCGGCAAGGAAGAGAAAGCGCGGGCCATGTTCGATGCCGCTCTCAAGAGCGACAGTCCGATCGAACTGGAAACGGCGGACGGAAATGCGACCGATTCGCGTCGTTTGGCGCGTAAGGCGATGGCTATGCTCAAGCGTGGCGAATTCCGGGCTACGACCAGCCGGGTCGCACAACGCGACTGATCGAAAGACTCGTTTTGCCGCGTTAAGCGGCGACGGAAGGCGAGCGGGAAGCGGGGTGCTTTCCGCTCGCTTTCGCGTTTGTGCACCATTGTTCACCGCCCGTGGATCAAAGAGCGCACCGCGATTTGTCACCCCTCTGTCACTTACGGTAGACAAAGGGAGCCAATTGGAGGCCAATAGATGATTCTCGCGCGCGCGAGCTTGAATTGTATCGCAGCCCCGCTGGTCTTGGCGTTCGCTTCAGCGGCCGCGCCTGTTCATGCGGATGTGATGGAAGTGGATGCCGACGGAGCCCGCTGGGTGGCCGGCGGCACAGCCATTTCCGTCGATGCGCCAACGCAACTCGCCGCAGTCGAGCCAGTCGATGTAAGCGGCCTCGTCATACCCGAGGCCATTGTGGCCAACACCCGCCTGCATGCGGCTGGCGTGCCACATCGCTATGCCGCCAAGATTGCCGAACTCTCGCACCGGTTCGATCTCAGTCCCAGCCTGCTCGAAGCACTGGTGTGGCAGGAAAGCCGCTGGCGCGAGAACGCCGTCAGCCATGCCGGAGCGCGCGGTCTTGCGCAGCTCATGCCGGGCACCGCGCGCTATCTCGGCGTCGACCCGGATGATCCGATGCAAAACCTCGAGGGCGGCGCGCGCTACTTGCGCGAGCAGTTGGACCGGTTCGATGGCGACATCGAAAAGGCGCTTGCCGCCTACAATGCCGGGCCGGGACGAGTGATTGCCGCGGGCGGCATTCCAAACATTCGCGAGACGCGGCTCTATGTCGCTGCGATCATGGGGCGGCTGGCAAGCCACTCGCGCGTCGACGGACAGTAAGGCGCGGTTCAAGCGCCGCAAGACAGTATTAGGAAAGTGACCGATTTGATGAATTCGCTGTTTCGACTGCCGGCCCGCTTCGCGGCATTGCTGGCTATTCTGATTACTCCCAGCGCGGCGATGGCGCAGTCCGACCCGCAGGGTTCCGGACCGATCGTGTCCGCCCTGGCTTGGTTGCAAGGCACTTTGCTGGGCACCGTTGCCACCACTGTCGCCGTGATGGCTGTCGCCGCGATTGGTTTCATGATGCTGACTGGCCGGATGAACTGGCGCTTCGGAGCGACCGTGATCGTGGGCGTGTTCATTCTGTTCGGCGCGACCACCATTGTCGCCGGCATTCAATCGGCAGCGGGGTAGGACAGGGGCGATGACCGATCTCGTCCGTCACCCGGTGCACCGTGCGCTCACCCGCCCTCAGATGTTCTGGGGTGTGACGATGAATTTCTTCATCATCAACATGATGGTCAGCACTATCGTATTTCTGATCATCAAGGACATGCTGGTTGCCAACCCACTGATGTTTGTAGGGTATTTGCTTGTGCCATTGACGGTGCACGCGATCGGCTACTTCGCATCTTTGCGCGAACCGCGCATTTTCGACCTCTGGATCACCAAGGTTTCCAAGTGCCCGCGCATCCCGAATTACAAACGCTGGGGCTGCAACAGCTACGCACCCTGACGTGAATTGACCTGAGGCCCGGTAAAGGAGGCCCCGACATGGCAAAGTGGATTGGCCCGGCGGCATGGAGCGCGAAGGAAGCGCGCGTCGGCGATCGCCTGCCTTACGAACGGTTGGTCGACGAGAACACCGTGCTGTTGCGCGATGGTTCGGTCATGTCTGCGATCCAGGTGCCCGGGTTGCTGTTCGAGACCGAGGATTCCGACGCGCTCAACGCTCACGCGGCGACGCGTGAAGTGATGCTGCGATCGACGCTCGATGCGCGGTTCGTGATGTATCACCACGTCATCCGCCGCCGGGTCGAGGTCGAGCTCGATGCCAGCTTCGAGGATCCGTTGTCGCGCCATATTGATGCGCGTTGGAAAGAGCGGCTGGCAGGCGGCTCGCTGTTTATCAATGACCAGTTCGTGACCCTGATCCGCCGTCCTGCGCGCGGAAAAACGGGCCTGCCGGAACGCGTAGGCAAATTCCTTTCGCGGCGGGGGCACGAAGATCTGGAGGCCGATCCAAAGGACATTCGCAGCCTGAAAGCCGCGGTGACCGGCTTGGTTGCATCGCTCTCCAACTACGGTGCAGCGGTCCTGGGCGACTATCGGGCACCGGGCAGCGAAAAAGGCGGCACCAATTCGGAAATGCTCGAATTGCTTTCCGCGATCTATAATGGCGAGATGCGCCCGGTACGGCGGCCAAGCGTAGACACCGATATCGGCCATATGCTGCCCTATCGTCGCGCCAGCTTCGGCCTCGATGCGATGGAATTGCGCGGCAGCGGCCAGCCCGACTTCTCGGCGATCCTCGGCCTCAAGGACTATCCCGAAGCGACCTCTCCCGGGCTCCTCGATGGGTTGCTGCGGCTTCCCTACGAGATGATCGTGACCGAGAGCTATGCGCCCAATGAACGGACGACAGCGAAAGAGCGGATCGATCTCGCCTTGCGCCGCTCTCGCTCGGTCGATGAGGAAGCCGCCGCCGAACGCGCCGACATGATGGCCGCCCGCGATGCGCTCGGCAATGGCGGGGTCGGATTTGGCGATCACCATCTAACCGTGCTGGTTCGCGAGCGTTCGCTCGACCGGCTCGACGATGCGACCGCTGCCTGCTCTGCCGCACTCGCCGATACCGGCGCGATTGCCGTTCGCGAAGACACCAATCTTGAGCCCGCCTTCTGGGCGCAGTTCCCCGGCAACGAGGAATACATCGTGCGCCGTGCGCTGATTTCCTCGGCCAATATGGCGAGTTTCGGAAGCTTTCATGGTTTTGCGCTCGGGCAGGCTGGCGACAATCACTGGGGTGATGCGGTGACCTTGCTCGAGACTACCTCGGCGACGCCCTTCTTCTTCAATTTTCACCACGGCGATCTCGGCAATTTCTCAATCATCGGGCCGAGCGGCTCGGGCAAGACCGTGGTTATGAACTTCCTTGCCGCGCAGGCGCAGAAGTTCGCTCCGCGCACCATCCTGTTCGACAAGGATCGCGGAGCGGAGCTGTTCATTCGCGGGATTGGCGGGCGCTACGACCGGATCAACCCGGGCGAGCCGACCGGGTTCAATCCGCTGGCGCTGCCCGATACGCCGACCAATCGCGCCTTCCTGCGCGACTGGCTTGGTGTACTGCTCAAGGCGGATGGTCCGGAAGAATTCGCGCTCATCAGTGCTGCAGTCGATGCCGCCTATCAGAACGATGCGGGTTTGCGGCGATTGCGGCACTTCAAGGAACTGCTTGCCGGTGCTAAGCGTCCCGAGCCGGGCGATCTCGCTGACCGTCTCGGCGCATGGATCGGCAGCGCAAGCGGCGATGGCGGCGAGCATGCGTGGCTGTTCGACAACGAAGCGGACATGCTCGATCTCGACCAGCGCGTGCTCGGCTTCGACATGACGCAGCTGCTCGAAAACCCCCGCCTGCGCACGCCGGTCATGATGTACCTGTTCCACCGGATCGATGAGCGGCTCGACGGTCAGCCGACCATGATCCTGATCGACGAGGGCTGGAAAGCGCTCGACGATGAGGTATTCGCCGCGCGCATCCGCGACTGGCTCAAGACCCTGCGGAAGCGCAACGCGTTGGTCGGATTTGCGACACAATCGGCCCGCGATGCGCTCGAAAGCCGCATTTCGACCGCACTGGTCGAGCAGACTGCGACGATGGTATTCATGCCCAATAGTCGCGCGCGGCCCGAGGATTATTGCGACGGCTTCGGCCTGACCGAGCACGAACTTGCGTTAATCCGCAGCCTGCCGGCACACAGCCGGTGTTTCCTTGTGCGCCAGCCCGATGCAAGCGTGGTCGTGCGTCTCGACCTGTCGGGCGCTCCCGAGGTGCTTACGATCCTCTCGGGCCGCGAGGCAGCCGTGCGCCGTCTCGATCTCCTGCGCGAAGCGGTCGGTGACGAGCCCTCGCAATGGTATCCGGCGCTCACCAACAAGGCATGGCCCGACGGTTCCAGCGAAGTTGACAGGGACGGGCAACCCGTCTGGCAGGCTGCCGAATGACGACGACCTGCGATCTTGCCGCCCAGGAGATGGGCACCGGCGTCGCTTCGGCGCTTACCGCGGTGGACTGTATTGCTTCGCAGGTTAGCGAGCAGGCGTTTGGGCGCATCTTCGGCACCGACGGCCAACTGGCGGTGGTGCTGACCACGCTCCTGATCTTCTACGTCGCGTTCTTTGGCATCAGTCTGATGTTGGGGCGCTCGAACCTGTCGGTCCGCGCGCTGTTGCCCAAGATGATGACGCTGGGCCTGGTTCTGACATTTGCGACCAGTTTCGCTGCGTTTTCGACCGTATTCTACAACCTGTTCGTGAAAGGTCCGGACCAGATTGCCGGGGTTATCACCGGTACCGATGGGTCGGCGACCTACACCTTCGCGCAGAAGCTCGACGTGGTGTTCCTCGCGGTCCAGCAGGCGAGCACCGGGCAGGTCGATATTGCGGCGTTCTCGCCGCCGGGCATGATGTGGCTCGGTGCGATGCTGCTCTTGCTCGGGACGGTCGGTCTGTTGGTTACGGCTCGCATCGGACTTGCACTCTTGCTTGCAGTCGGTCCGATTTTCGTGGTGCTGGCACTGTTTAACGGAACGCGGGGGCTTTTCACCGGCTGGCTCAAAGGCGTTGTTATGCTCGCACTCGCGCCGCTCTTCGCGGTGCTGGGCGGGTCGATCATGCTTGAAATGGCCGTGCCGATCCTCGCCGCGTTGGTCGCGACTCCCGGCCAGATCGACCAGCAGGCCGCTATGGCGTTCTTCCTCGTAGGCGCGGTGCATGTCGCGCTGATGCTTATGATTCTCAAGGTCACGTCGAGCATGGTGGCGGGCTGGCAGGTCTTCGGACTAGCGCCGTCCAAGGACAGCGAGCGCGGGATCGATACCATGCGCACGCCCCCGGCGGCGGCGGCTGCGTTGCCGAACCGCGCTTCGCAGGTCGCTCCCGCAGCGGTTGCAGCCGCAGGTCAGCGCCGGGTCGATGTTGCGCCCGCTCGGACGGTCGCCGCTGCCAACGACACCGGTCCCGCAACGTCGACGACCCGTGAGACCAAGGTTTACGCAACCTCTTCCAGCGGCGGCCAGGTGGCTCCGCTCAACCCGCCGACTTCGCGCACGCGCGGGATTGGCAATCGTTTCCGCTCGGTGGGCGCGGGCAGGATTTCGCGCAGTTCGGAGAAAGCAAAATGATCCGCGCCGACACTCTTCGGCTTCCCCTGATCGCCATCGCGCTGGCAAGTTCCCCGGTATTGGCGCAGGACAGCGATGCCGAAGGCGACCAGGACCAGCGTCTTGTTACCCGTGTCTTCGACGAAAGCGCCGTCGTGACCATTCGCGGCAAGGTCAAGGTGCTGACCACGATCAAGTTTCGCGCCGACGAGCAGATCGAAAACGTCGCTATCGGCGATAGCGCCGCGTGGCAGGTCCAGCCCAACAAGGCGCAATCGATCCTGTTCGTGAAGCCGCTTGCGCCCAATGCCGCGACCAACATGACGGTCGTGACCAGCAAGCGCACCTATCTGTTCGATCTGGTTGCCAGTCCGAAGAATTCTCCGCTCTATGTGTTGCAGTTCCGCTATCCCGAGGCGGAGAAGGCCGAAGAAGAAGCGCGGCTTGCAGCTGCCGAACGTGCGCAGCAACAGCGGCAGGAGGCGAATGCGCTCGAACTCGCTGCAGCAAACGATCCTTATGCCGTCGCCGACCCGGCAAATCTGAACTTCGCCTGGGCGGGCGAAGGCGAAGCCGATCTGCTGCCGGCACGCGCCTATGACAACGGCGAAGCGGTGTTCCTGACATGGCCTGCGGGCACTCCGATCCCGGCGATCCTGGTGACCAACGAGGATGGGGACGAAGGGCCGGTCAATTTCACCGTGCGCGGCGAAACGGTGGTGCTCGACACTGTCCCAGCCAAGATCATCCTGCGGTCGGGCGGCGACACCGCGACTCTCACCAATAACGACCCGACCCCTGCCAATGCGCGCGGCGTGGGCGGTTCGGCCAATCTGGCGAGGGGTTCATAATGACCGCCGCCGTTCGCCAGACACGTTTCTCGATGGAGTTGAAGTAATGCGCCTTGCAATGCGTCTCCCGCCCAAGAAGGGTGGCAATAGTCCCGGCGATGGCGGCGATCCGCGTGAGAACGAGCCCGCGGAAGTCATCGATCTCGCCAGCCGGAGCGGATTTTCCCCGGTGGTCGAACGCAAGTCCAAGACCGATGGGCTGGGCCTCGCTGCGGGGGTCGCGATTGTGTTCGGCCTCGGCGCGGTGACTTTGTGGAGCATGAATGCCGCGAGGCTCGCTCCGCCCGAAAGCGTTGGCAATCCGGACGTCGCACCGCCGCAGCAAGCAGCAACCGCACCAGTTCCCGAAGTGCCGGCGCCGGCAACCAACGCGCCCGCAACTCCGCGGCCCGATCCGGCGCCCGCTCCGATCCTGGCGAACGATCCGCGTGTCGCCACCGGGCCTGCGGTCAATCCCTATGCCAGCCCCGGCATGGTCTTTGACGGGAGCCGCGCCGCCAATCCGTCGCGCGCGAGCGGCGCGACAGGTGCCGTTGCGGCGGCAGGTGGTCCGGTTTCGAGCACCGGCGATAGTGGCGCGCTTGGTTCGGCCGCGGCCTTTGCCAGCCGCGTCGGCGGTGTCGGAGGGGCGCCCGCGCAAGCGCGTCCGATGGCCAATCCGGCGACCACGGTCACCGAAGGCACCATGATCCCCGCGATCCTCGAGACCGCCATCAACACCGATGTGCCGGGCTATGTCCGGGCGGTGGTGAGCCAGGATGTGCGCAGCTTCGACGGCAGCAGGGTGCTGATCCCACGCTCGTCGCGGTTGGTTGGCCAGTACCAGTCGGGCGTGCAGCAGGGGCAGAAGCGCGCCTACGTCATCTGGACCCGGTTGATACGCCCCGACGGTGCATCGGTGAACATTGCATCGCCTGCCGTTGCGTTCGATGGAACGACCGGGCTTGCGGGCGACGTCGATAATCACTTTTTCCGCCGTTTCGGTTCGTCGATGCTGCTCTCCGTGATAGGGGGCCTCGGGGCGATAGCATCGGGTGGGACGTCCGTTATTCTCGGCGGTGCCGGACAGGGCGCAGCAAGCGTCGCGGCGCAGCAGGACGGAGACATCAGCCCGACGATCAGGGTCAAGATGGGCGAGCCGATCCGCGTATTTACCGCTCGCGATCTCGATTTCAGCACCGTCAGCCAGTGACTTCATCCCTATTGCGTCATGACCGCCGATATTCATAACCTCCCGGCTCAGACCGAAGGAAACATGCCGAGCGGTGAAGGCTCTTCGGCCGTCGGTAACGGCGAACGCAGCGTCTATCTCGACGCCTATCTCGCGCCGTTCAGGCGCTGGCTCGACCGCGACACGGTGACGGAGATCATGATCAACCGACCGGGTGAAATCTGGGTCGAAGACGCTTCGGACCCGGGCATCAAGCGCATCGAGACTCCGGATATAGACGATCGGCTGGTGCAGCGATTGGCAGAACAGGTCGCGCGGGTCAGCCACCAGGGGATTAACCGCGAGCACCCGCTACTCGGCGCGACGCTGCCCGACGGCGCACGCATCCAGTTCTGCGGGCCGCCTGCGAGTCGCAAGCACTGGGTGATGGCGATCCGACGCCACCGCAGGCTCGACCTGCCACTCGACGCCTACGACACCGGGCCGCTCTCGGGCGAACAGCAAATCGAGATGCCCGATCCGCAGCAGCATCCAATCGCCTATCTGCGCGAAGCGATCCGCCACCGGCGCACGATCCTGATTTCCGGGGGGACCAGCACCGGCAAGACGACGTTCCTAAACGCCATGCTTGGCGAAATTCCGCGCGAGGAGCGTGTCGTCCTGGTCGAAGATACGCCAGAACTGAAATTCCCGGGCGAGAACGCGGTCGGCCTTGTCGCGGTCAAAGGCGAACTGGGCGAAGCGAAGGTAACACCGAACGAATTGCTGCAGGCCGCTTTGCGTTTGCGTCCGGATCGCATTGTGCTCGGAGAACTGCGAGGCGCCGAGAGCGTGTCATTTCTGCGCGCGATAAACACCGGCCATCCGGGCAGCTTTTCGACCATCCACGCCAATTCGCTGCGCGGCGCTCTGGAGCAGCTGGCACTGATGGTCATGCAGACGGGGATCGGCCTCTCGCGTTCGGATACGATCGCCTACGCCGCGAGCGTGATCGACGTCATCGTTCAGCTAGGCCGGGATGGAAATGGCAAACGCGGGATCACGCAGATCGCGGACAGCCGCTCGCTGATCTGAGCCGCTTCGGGGTGCCCCCTCCGCGTCAAATTGACAATAGTGTGACATCGCGGGTTTCGTGATTTACACCGCGCGAGCACACGAACATGGCTTCCGGTGGAAGACCGCGCGTCAAGTTCATTCGATCCCGGATTGCGCCGGGCGGGCAAGGAAACGATGGCCAGCCAAACGACATTAAGCGCTGCAAAACCGATCGATGAAACCCGGCCGGCTCCGGTGCCGGCCGCGCACGAGGACACATCCTATTTCAACCGCGAATTGTCGTGGCTGTCGTTCAACGAGCGCGTCCTCGCCGAGGCCTGCAACGAGCAATACCCGCTGCTCGAAAGGCTGCGCTTTCTTTCGATTTCGGGGAGCAATCTGGACGAGTTCATGATGATCCGCGTTGCCGGCCTCGTGGGGCAGGCCCAGCGGGGAATCGACAAGCCGGCTATCGATGGTCGTTCGCCGTCCCAGCAATTGACCGCGATCCGGGAACAGCTCGCCATGCTGTCGGAGCGGCAGCAGGATATCTGGCGAGACCTACACGATCGACTGGCTGAATCCGACATTCACATTGCCGACGAGCAGCGCGTCAGCCGCGCTGCGCATGAATGGCTCGAAGCGTTCTTCCTCGAAGAGATCCTGCCGGTCATCACCCCGCAGGCGCTCGATCCGGCGCACCCGTTCCCGTTCATCCAGAACGAAGGCATGGGCCTGCTGTTCACGCTCTCGCGCGATGTCGACAAGGAACAGATCATCGAGATGATCCTGATCCCCAGCGCCTTGCCGCGCTTTGTCCGGGTGCCGAGCGAGGCGAGCGATCCGGGTGAAGCGATCTACATTTCAATCGCCAGCCTCGTGCAGCGTTACGCCAAGAAATTGTTCCCCGGCTTCACGATCGAAGGCGACGGGTTGTTCCGCGTACTGCGCGATTCCGATATCGAGATCGAGGAAGAGGCCGAAGACCTCGTTCGCACCTTCCGCAGCGCGATCCAGCGTCGTCGGCGTGGGCAGGTGATCCAGCTCGAACTGGAGGATGATTTCGATCCGCATGCGGAAGCGATCCTGCTCGAGCAATTGGGTGTGCACGAAGCGGCCGTGATCAAGACCGACGGGATGATCGGGATCGATGGGCTTGCGGAGATTTGCTCGGAAGATCGCCCCGATCTCAAGTTCGATTCCTACTCGCCGCGTTATCCCGAGCGCATTCGCGAACACGATGGCGATGCCTTTTCCGCGATCCGCGAAAAGGACATTATCATCCATCACCCCTACGAAAGCTTCGAAGTGGTGGTCGATTTCATCCGCCAGGCGGCTGCCGATCCCGATGTGGTCGCAATCAAGCAGACGCTCTATCGCGCGGGCTCGCAATCCAATGTCATCAACGCGCTGATCGAAGCGGCCGAGGCCGGCATCTCGGTGACCGCCGTGGTAGAGCTCAAGGCGCGGTTCGACGAGGAACAGAACCTGAAATGGGCGACCAAGCTCGAGCGTGCCGGGGTGCAGGTGATCTACGGGTTCACCGATTGGAAGACCCACGCCAAATGCGCGATGGTGGTGCGGCGCGAAGATGATGGTTTCCGAACCTACTGCCACTTCGGCACCGGGAATTATCACCCGGTCACGGCGAAGATTTACACCGACCTGTCCTTCTTTACCGCGGATCCTAAATTGGGGCGCGATGCGGCCAAAATGTTCAACTTCGTTACCGGCTATGTCGAGCCGACCGGATTGGAACTGATCTCGATCGCCCCGTTGAATCTCCGCGAGCAACTCTACGCTCGCATCGACAACGAGATTGCCAATGCGGGCAGGGGCTTGCCCGCGGCGATCTGGATGAAAGCGAACCAGATCACCGACAAGGGCATGATCGACCGGCTCTATGCCGCGAGCGATGCCGGAGTTTCGGTCGAGCTTCTGTGCCGCGGTATTTGCTGTCTGCGTCCCGGTGTGCCCGGCCTGAGCGAAAATATCCGGGTGAAGTCGATCATTGGCCGATTCCTCGAACACAGCCGGATCTACGCCTTTGCCAACGGCAAGCCCATGCCCAGTCCCGAGGCCGCCGTGTTCATTTCCTCGGCCGACCTGATGGGACGCAACCTCGATCGCAGAGTGGAGTCGCTGATCCCGATACTCAACCGCACGGTGCACGACCAGGTGCTGCAACAGGTGCTGCTGGCCAATATGCTGGACACCGAACAGAGCTGGTGGCTGCATGGCGATGGCAGCTATTCGCGGGTTGAAGCCGCCAAGGTAGAGGGTGCCAAGCCGTTCAACTGCCACCGCTACTTCATGACCAACCCTTCGCTGTCAGGGCGTGGAGGGGCTCTTGAGGCGGGAGGGGTGCCCAAGCTGTCGCTGCGCAGGGGCCGCGCTGGATGAGCCTCAAAAAGAAGCGAACCAAACGCGACGGAACATTTTCGGGCAGCACTCCCCAGAGAGCGATCATCGACATTGGCTCGAACACGGTTCGACTTGTGGTCTATGGCGGTTCGATGCGCGCCCCTACCGTGCTCTTGAACGAAAAAGTCACCGCCAAGCTGGGCCGCGACATTGCCGAGAAGGGAGAACTGGCCGAGGAAGCCATCGAACTTGCGTTGCGCGGTCTCAAGCGCTTTGCGTTGTTGCTCGGCGATCTCGGGATCGACAAAATCGATACGGTCGCGACTGCGGCGGTGCGCGATGCCAGCAACGGTGACGCCTTTGTCGAAACCCTGCGCCAGCTCGGGTTCGATCCCAGGGTGATATCGGGCGACGAAGAAGCTTGCCTGAGCGCCAGAGGCGTTGCTGGCGCGTTTCCGGGGGCGACCGGCCTCGTTGCGGATTTGGGCGGCGGCAGCCTTGAACTCGTAACGGTGCGCGAAGGTGTGCCGGGCGAGGCCTTGTCGCTGCCGCTCGGGACATTGCGCCTTCCCGAGTATCGCGGAAGCTCGCGCGGCGAGATGCGCAAGGCGCTCGAGAAAGCTTTGAAAAAGGGCGCGCCCAAGGTTGAAAAGGACCAGCCGCTCTATCTCGTCGGCGGGACGCTGCGGACCATGGCGGTCTTCGCCATGCAAGAACAGGGACACCCGCTTTCCGATCCACACGGCTTCGAAATCGGGCCCAAGGAAGCCAAGTCGATGTTGGGCAAGGCGCTTGCGAATGAAACGATCGAAAGCCTGAAAGCGCGAGATCGGATTTCCTCGATGCGCGCGGAGAAATTGCCCGATGCATCGGTCCTGGCCGAGGCTATGCTCTCGCGGTTCGAACCGAGCCGATTGGTGTTTTCCTCCTGGGGTCTTCGCGAAGGCCTGCTTTTCGACGGGTTGGAGCGGCACGCGAGATCGCAGGATCCGCTGCTGGCTGGGATTTCGGTTTTTGCGACGCAGCGCGGAGCGCCGCCGACATTGGCTGCGCGCATGGCGGCGTGGACCCTCGATGCAGCTCCCGCGCGCAAACACGGAAGCGAGCGCCTCCGGCTTGCCGCGACCATGCTCGCGCTCGCCTCGATGCAAATCGAACCTAATATCCGCCTGCCGCAAGCGATCGATTGGGCGCTGCACAAGCGCTGGATCGCAGTGAGCGGCCCGGACCGGGCGATGCTGGCCGCGGCGATTGCTGCCAATGGCAATCAACTCGATCTGCCCGACGAAGTCCGCGAATTGGCGAGCGAGGACGCGCTTGAGGAAGCGGTCAGATGGGGACTTGCCGTTCGATTGGCGCGAAGACTAGGCGCGCGATCGCGGCGTTCGCTGGAAGTGAGCCGGTTGTTGGTCGACGATAGCGATCTCATCCTGCGCCTGGCGGAAAGCCATCGGGACCTGTTCGGTATCTCAACCGAGAAGGACCTCAAGCTGCTTTCCGGACGGCTGAACCTCGATTACCGTGTCGATATAGTTCCCGACGAAGAACTTCGCAGCGATCCGGACGATGCCGCCGAGGAGGCGGCCTAAAGCGATCGGGACCGCTGATCGGTGCTCGAAAAGGGCGAGAAATCGGTATCCGTATCGAACAGGTCGACGCCTTCTGCTTTCTTGAGACGACCGACCACCAAGTAGGTCACTGGCGTCAGCAGGGCTTCCCACGCGACCTTGAGCAGCCAGTTGGTGATCATCACCGTTATCACCGCTTCGGTGGTCCAGATGCCCAGGAAGGCGACCGGGTAGAAGATCAGGCTGTCGACACCTTGACCCACCACGGTCGATCCGATCGTACGCGTCCATAGCGCCTTGCCCTTGGTCCAGACTTTCATCTTGGCCATGACATAGGAATTGACGAACTCGCCCGCCCAGAACGCGGTGATCGATGCCAGCACAATCCGCCAGGTGCTGCCGAAGACGGAAACGTAGGTCTGCTGGCAGATTGATCCGGTCACGGCATCCGGTTGGCCTTGCATCGCAAGCGTGTCCGAACCCGCGCAGGCCCAGCCGTCGAATGCCGGGAGGCTCACCACCACATAGCTCATGAAGGCAAGGAACAGCATCGCTGCAAAGCCGGTCCAGATCACCCGCCGCGCGCGGGCGAAGCCGTAGATCTCGGTCAGGATGTCGCCGATCACATAGCCGAGGGGGAAAAACAGGATGCCTGCGCCATAGATGAACATGCCGTCAGGGGCAGGCCACCAACCGTCGGGCCAGAACGGTACGTTGACGAAGGTCAGCTTGGCCGCGCCGATGATGTTCGAAAGCAACAGGATCGCCACGAAGGACGCCATGACTAGATCGTAGTAACGGAATGTGACCGGTGCATGGCTGGTGGCGATGATCCCATCATCGGGATCGCGATCGAATTCTGCGGCTGGATCGGAGGTGTTCTCGGATTTATCCATTGGCCCGGCGATTAGCTGTATTTGAACGCAACGCAAAGCACGCTAATGCGCTCCCCATCTTCCCCACCGGGAGATGCGCGCCCGTAGCTCATCTGGATAGAGCGCGAGACTTCTAATCTTGAGGCAGCAGGTTCGAGTCCTGCCGGGCGCGCCATTTTCACTTCGTTCAAAATGCTTGCCCTCTCTTTTGATTGGTACGGACTTCCTCCTCCGGGGCGCGCCAAAGCCCGTTCGATTCACCGCATCCGTGGCACAGGCTGCGTGCCGACCCCTTGAATGGGCGTAACCGACAGCATTGGTTCAGCTTTGGATGACAAGTGTAGTCGTCTAGGAAGAATCAGGAGACCACCCGATGAACCGCATCCTCATTTCAGCGCTCGCAGCGACTGCCACTCTGGTCGCCGTTCCGGTTGCCGCGCATGACCGCATCATCGTCGACGGTTACCGCGCGCCCCCTTCGCCCAACAATGACAGCAATAAATGGTGGTTGGACTACAAGACCGACATCAGCGAAGCGAAGCGCGAACTGCGCAGCGACTTGCGCCGGGCAACCGACGAAGAGGACCGCCGCGATGCCTATGAGGAATATCGCCGCGAAATCGCCGATGCGAAACACGATTATCGCAAGGAAATGAGAGAACGCGGGTATCGCGTGGTGAGCTTTCGGGAGAACAGGCGACGGTTCGCGCGGCGATGACAGCCAAGGATCGGTCCCGCTCGTCCGAGTTTGCTAGCCTCGAGCCACGGTTTCGAGCAGTTCCGCAGTGACGGGATAGCCTGCATCTTCGAGGATCGTCAGCATCGGCTTGCCGCTGCTGGCATCGACTTTCGGTATGATCGTTTTGACCGGTATTGCCTCGGCCTGCGCTCGGGCTTCCTCGTAGCTTGAGAATAAGGCCAATCGTTCGAGATTCCGGCGGGTCGGGAAGATCAGCTTGATCTCCCCCGATTCCGCCA
Source organism: Erythrobacter sp. (assembly GCA_030065195.1). GTDB lineage: Bacteria > Pseudomonadota > Alphaproteobacteria > Sphingomonadales > Sphingomonadaceae > Erythrobacter. The sequence goes on from JASJDE010000052.1 coordinate 14,422, forward strand.
TATCGAGCGCGCCCTGGGCGCTGGTCCAAAAAAGCCGGGTGTTCTCCGTGTTGTCGACTGCCACGTCGACCGCGCCCGTGCCCAGGTTGGCGAGGTAGAACCGTGTGTCGTAAACGCGAGCCAGGTTCTCGTTCTTCGGGAACCAACGCGCGAAGGGTGTGATCTGATCGAGGTCGAGCGACCACTCGAAGGCTTCGAGCACCGGGGCGAGCGCGCCTTCTTCGAGCAGCATCGTCCGCGCTTGCGCGGCGGTTTCAGCCGATAGTCCTCCTCGCAGTCCCAGCGCGAGGCCCGTTTCTTCCAGAGTTTCGCGGATGGCGGCGATCTGGTGCGCCGCCTCATCGATGGCCAATTGGATTGCCGGGTCCTTGGTCAGTTCAACTGCCAATCGATGGTCGGCAGGGTCGACTCTTCCACCGGGGAAGACCGCCATTCCACCAGCAAATGTCATGCTGCGCGAGCGGACGGTCATAAGCACCTGCGGCGCTCCGCCATCCGGGCAGCGACGAAAGATAATGATGGTTGCGGCGGGAATGCCCTCAGGGCCGGAATCGGTGCTCATCGCTCGACGTGATGAATTGCGCAAAGCCGATTGCCAAGAGCCAAGGCGTGAATGCGGCCTACTTCTGTCGGTTTGTTTTACATTTCGGAATTCGGTTAACCGATAGAAACCATCTAAAGTGTTGAATTGTCGAGGTGGGGGCATTTTGGCACAAGGCATGCATCAGGTTACACATCCCGTGTGGTCTTCTTATCGAGGCGAAGCCTTCCTGGTCTCTGGGTTTCGCCTCCCCGAAAAAAGAGCCGCCTCGCGAATGTGCAGCGAGGCGGCTTCTTTTTTGATTTGGCCTCAGGCGCCGGCGTTCGCATCCGCTCACTTGGCTTTTATCCGGGGGACCCGAACCCTGCGGGGCCACCCCTCTGGGCGCGCGGTCGCACTTGCGACGCCTGCGGCGTCGAACCAGTCCTTCGTCGTTGGCTTGGAGGCGGAGCACGGTCAGCGCAGCTGACTGCAAGGGCGGAGTCGAAGTCGAAGACGCAGACGTGCGAAGCACACCTGCAAGGCCGCCCGCAGCGATGCGGCCTTCCGGTCGCGTGAGCGAGGAAATCGCACGCCGGATGGCGTGCGGAAAACAAAGAATCAGCTTTCCGCCTTGGCGACACCTTGCTCGTCAAGCATCTGCTGCAATTCGCCCGCTTCGAACATTTCCATCATGATATCGCTACCGCCAAGGAACTCTCCCTTGACGTATAACTGCGGGATTGTCGGCCAATCCGAATAGGTCTTGATGCCCTGGCGGATTTCCATGTCCTGCAGCACGTCGACGCTTTCGTAAGCGATGCCGCAATGATCGAGGATCGCGACAGCGCGGCTGGAAAAGCCGCATTGCGGGAAGAGCGGGGTCCCCTTCATGAAAAGGACGACGTCATTGTCCGTGACGAGCGAAGCGATGCGGGTTTGGGTCTCTTCAGCCATGGTCTTTGCGGCCTTTGATGTTGATTGATCGATTGTGAACTACGTGGGGACCACGGTGGTCACTTGCAAGGCATGCAGTTCGCCGCCCATCTTTTCGCCGAATGCCGCGTAGACCATCTTGTGCTGCTGCACCCTGCTCTTGCCGGCGAACTGCGGCGCGGTAACCTTGGCGGCCCAATGGTCGTCGTCGCCTGCCAGATCGGTCAGCTCGACCACGGCCCCAGGCAGCGCAGCGATGATCGCCGCTTCGATATCCGCGCCCTTCATCGGCATGATTCAGCTGTCGCCCATCAATTGGCGCTTGGCCTCAACCGTCATCTCGTCAAGCTTTGCACGGATGTCGGCTTCGCTGACATCCTGCTCCGCCGCTGTGAGATCGCCCAGCAGCTTGCGGACGACGTCTTCGTCGCCGGCTTCCTCGAAATCGGCTTGAACGACCGCTTTCTTGTAGGCGTCTGTTTCTTCTTCGGTGAGATCCATCAAGCCGGCAGCCCACTCGCCCAGCAACCTGTTGCGCCGCGCGGCGACCTTGAACGCGGTTTCTTCGTCCATTGCGAACTTGGCTTCTTCCGCGCGTTCGCGGTCTTTGAAATCGGTCATCAGTCCCTCCGGAAAATCGTGCTTTCGAGATAGGGTGGAGGCGGGCCGGCGGCAAGCACAACCCGCGCGTTTTCACGTCATCCCATCGTCACGACGAGTTTTCCGACGGCTTCCCGGTTTTCGAGCTTGGCGATGGCATCGCCGGCGCGTTCGAGGGGGAAGGTTTCGGACACAAGGGGATCGATCTTCCCTTCCTGCATCAAGCCGAACAGTTCCTCGACCTGCGCCCGAAACTTGACCGGTTCGCGGGCGGTGAATGCCCCCCAGAACACGCCGCAAATATCGCAGCTTTTGAGCAGGGTCAGGTTGAGCGGCATCTTGGCGATCCCGGCGGGGAAGCCGACCACGAGGAAACGGCCTTCCCACGCGATCGAGCGCAGCGCCGGTTCGGAATACTGCCCTCCGACGATGTCGTAGACGATGTTCGCACCGGTCGGCCCGCACGCGGCCTTGAACTGGTTCGCCAGTTCCTTGGACGCAGCCTTGTCCATCTCTTCACGCGGATAGATCACAACTTCGTCTGCGCCGGCCTTGCGCGCAACTTCGCCCTTGGCTTCGCTCGACACGGCGGCGACCACGCGGGCGCCGAAGGCCTTGGAGAGCTCGACCGCCGATAGTCCGACTCCGCCCGCTGCCCCCAGTATCAGGACGACGTCTCCCGGCTTGATATGACCGCGATCTTTCAATCCGTGGATCGTCGTACCATAGGTCATCAGCAGCGAAGCGGCCTTCTCGAATGGCACGCCCTCGGGCACCGGGAACATGCGCCCTGCCGGAACAACGACTTTCTCCGCCAGGCCGCCATTGCCGATTCCGGCCATGACCCGGTCGCCGACGGCGAATCCTTCAACACCTTCGCCGACCGCTTCGACCACGCCTGCAAGTTCGCCGCCGGGCGAGTAGGGCCGCTCTGGCTTGAACTGGTAAAGATCGCGGATCATCAGCGTGTCCGGGTAGTTGATCGCGCAGGCCTTAACATCGACGAGCACTTCACCGTTGCCCGGCGTCGGCGCCTCGACCTCGTCGAGTGTCAGCGTTTCAGGGCCGCCGACTTCGTGCGTGCGGATGGCTTTCATGGGTTTCTCCCGTCAGGTGTTTGTGCCGCGTGTGAGCCAGGATTGCGCGGATGCGCGATGGCTTTCGAATTGTCCAATCTGAGCCTGCCGCTCCAGTGTAAGTGCGACTTCGTCGAGGCCGTTGAGCAGGCAGTGTTTGCGGAACGGATCGATTTCGAAAGTGAAGCGATCCTGGAATTCCGTCGTAACTGTCTGGGTTTCGAGGTCGATGTCTATGGGTTGGCCGTCGCGGGCCACCTGCATCAACCGGTCGATTGCTTCCTGAGGCAAGACGACCGGCAAGATTCCGTTCTTGACCGCATTGCCCGAGAAAATGTCGGAGTAGCTCGGTGCGATCACGGCGCGGATACCGAGATCCCCGATTGCCCATGCCGCGTGCTCGCGACTCGAACCACAGCCGAAATTGTCTCCCGCGATCAATATCGGCGCGCCCGAATAGGCAGGGTCGTCGAATACATTGCCGGGTTCGGCGCGGATCGATTCAAACGCACCTTCTCCCAGGCCTTCACGGCTGATCGTCTTCAGCCACTTGGCAGGAATAATGATGTCGGTGTCGATATTCTTGGCGCCGAAGGGAATGGCGCTGCCGACAATGCGCGAAATGCTTTTCACCGCGCAGAGCCTCAGTCGGTTTCGGGTTGTTCGCCCGAAGGAACCTGATCCTCGGGTTTGCTGTCATCGGACTTCTTCGAGAATCGCTTGCCTGCATAGAGCAGGGCGGCGGCAATGGCAGCCGAACCGATAGTCGCTGCGGCGCCAATCGCGGCTTTGCTCGCAGCCGATTTCCTGGGAGGCTCGTCGGGGGATTTGTCGTCGTCACTCATGGAATTCTCATGCGCTTCACATGCAGGGTTTGCAAGACATCAGCGATCAAAGAAAGACATCGTTGCCCAGATGTCCGACCGGGCGACGGTGCGTCGCACCGGTCTCTCCAAACCAATTGCGACCATCGAGGGTTCGAGCTTCGATCCCGGACAATTCCTGAGGCTCGAAAATGCGCATGTTCACACCGACCCGGTCGCCGTCACAGTGTTCGGTCAGCACCCAGTGCGTGGTCGTACCGCAAGTCGTACAGAACTGCATCTCGACCGCCGGTTTGTCATAGTCGGCTCGACAGTATCCTTTCGTCTCGCCTTCGACGCCAACTTCGGATGCGGCGAAGTATCCCCAGGCGCCGCCCGATTTCGCACACAGCGAGCAATCGCAAAAATTTATGTAGTCAGGCTTCTGGCTGATCGTGATGGAGATCGCGCCGCAATGGCAGCTGCCGATCACCGCGAGAACTCGCGCACATCCGCCAAGTGACCGGCAACGGCAGCCGCTGCGGCGCGATCTCCATCACGATCAGCCAGAAGCCTGACTACATAAATTTTTGC
>JASJDE010000053.1 GCA_030065195.1 Erythrobacter sp.
GTCATGAAGGTCGCATTGGCAAAGTGGAACCAATAGAGGTGGTCGGCAAAATCGGGATGGTCGGGGCCGGGGACTAGAGCCGTATCCGGAGCATATTTGCCCACGATGTATTCGACTATCGCACCGCTTTCGCCCAGCAGCACGTCTCCGTCCTCGATCAGCGGAGCGATCTCCATAGGATGCAGTGCCTTCAGCTCTGCCGGCGCAAGTCGCGTGTCAGGATCGCGGTTGTAGAGTTTGAGATCGTATTCGAGCCCCAGCTCCTCGCACAGCCAGACTATGCGTTCCGATTGCGAAATGCGGAGGTGATGAATTGTAAGCATGGGGGCCTCTCCAAATGGCGTTTGCAGTGCCTTAGGGGAGGGGATTGGGCGCGAAAAGCGCAAAACGGAAGAGATGCAGAATACCGGACATAGGGCGAGAAAGGGAGGAGCCCACCTCTCCCCCGTTCTCAGGCTGCGGTTCTTGCGTTCAGCGTCGGTGCCTCAATCATTCGGGCTTTGCGTTTCCCTCGACCTGCATATCGCGCAGGGCTGCGGCGGCAGCGTCCAGCGCGCTGATGGCCTGGGTCAGCTTGTCGGGCTCGGGCTCGGATGCCGGGGTTTCCGGTTCTGACAGCGCGACCGTCTCTAGCGGTTCGGGCTCGCTGCTCGGAGCGGCTGCGGCATCCGTGTAGGTCGGGATGCCATCGACCACTTTCGGCGCTTCTGCGGGCGCAACGGATGGCGCGTCGAGCGATCCGGCAGGATCCGTGTCGGGCGCAAGCGGTGCTTCGACGGCGGGCGCCGCGAAGTTCGCCGCTGCCGGCACGCGGCAGGTGCTGATCGAGCGGTTGGTCGCCAGCTTCGACAGCGTTTCGAGCTCGGCGTGATTGGCTCGACTTGCCATTTTCAGGAACGTGTTCACATCCTGGCACAGCTCGCGGGTCGGTCGAGTGCCCGAATGGTAATTGCCGATCCGGGTTTCGTAGTCGTTGAATGCCAGCTTCCCTTGCTGTTGACCGTAGCGGGCGACCATCGACCGCTGGACGTTTTCTCCGTGGACTTTGAGTTCGTCCGATCGCTGATCGAGAAACTGGCCGTATTGGCGCAAGGTTGCCGGACTGAGCTGGCGGCATTTCAGCGCGTTGACCATCAACATGACGCGCAGATCGTGGATCCGCGCCGATTGCATCTCGGTTTCTTCAAAGCATGGAAAGTTGGAAGCGTGCGCAGGTATGGCAGTGGCTATCAGGGCGACGGCTGCGACTCCGGCGCCCACCCTGGTGGGTAAGAGGTTCACGGTATTACTCCCTCAATCGTGAGCGATTACTCAGAGACCCCTTGATGTATTATTATCACATTCATCGAATCTTTGAAACAAATGAATGGTTTGGTGGCAGCTTTGTGAAAATCCCGGAATTCCGTACTTTCACCTGAATGGCAAATTTACGGGTCCCCGTCTGCCTTCAGAAGTGAACGTTCTAACGTGAACGCACGCCGCTATCCGTCACGGTGATTCGCAGGTCCGGCGATGGCTTATGTGTTCCGAGCCCAACCGGGCCTCGCAGGCGCCAGCGAGTCCAGGATTGCCTCCGCGCTTTCAAGGTAGTCGCGCTTCTTCTCGGCGCCCATCCGATCCCAGGTGGCGAAGATCCGCCCGATCCGGTGGTTGCTTTCCAGCCGTTCGCGATGACGATCCATGAAGTGCCAGTAGAGTGGGTTGAACGGACAGGCATCCTTGCCGGTCTTCTGGCTGACCTTGTAGCGACACCCTTTGCAGTAGTCCGACATCTTGTTGATGTAATTGCCGCTCGCCGCATAGGGCTTGGTCGCAAGCTTGCCACCATCGGCGTAGAGGATCATGCCGGAGACATTGGGCAGTTCGACCCATTGAAAGGCATCGGCATAGACCGCCAGATACCAGTCCTGCACATCGCACGGATCGATCCCGGCCAACAGGCAGAAATTGCCGAGCACCATCAGCCGCTGGATGTGATGGGCGTGGGCGTTCTCGTGGGTCGAGCGAATGCAATCAGCGAGGCAGCGCATATCGGTTTCGCCAGTCCAGAAGAATTCGGGCAGCGGACGTTTGGCGTCGAGCTCGTTGGCGGTCTCCAAATCCGGCATGAAGTACCAGTAGAAGCCTCGCACATATTCGCGCCACCCTATGATCTGGCGGATGAATCCTTCTACTGAGTTGAGTGGCGCGCGGCCGTCTTCGTAGGCCTGCTCGGCACGCTGGCACAGTTCGAGCGGATCTAGCAGGCCGCAATTGATACTGGTCGAGAGCATCGAGTGGAACATGTCGTCTTGGCCATGGACCATCGCGTCTTGGTAAGGACCGAATTTTTCGATCCGCTCGGCGAAGAAGGCGTCCGCGGCTATCTGTGCCTCGTCGCGCGTGACCGGCCACTCGAACGGTTCGAGCCTGCCGAAATGGTCAGAGAACTTTCGCTCCACCAGCTCGATCACCTCGCGCGTGATGTCGTCGGGCTCGAATTTCGGAACCGGCGGCGGGTCCAGATTGCCCTGGGGCGGTTCGCGATTGTCCTTGTCGTAGTTCCAATCGCCGCCTTTAGGCTTGCCGTCGTCGGTCATAAGCAACCCGGTGCGTTTGCGCATCTCGCGATAGAACAATTCCATCGTCAATTGCTTGCGGCCATCGGCCCATTCGCGGAACTGTCGGTGAGCGCAAAGATAGCGGTCGTCGGGCAGCAACTCGATTGCGCAGGCAAACTTGTCCGGCCATTCCTCGATGGCCTGTTGCACGCGCCATTCGCCCGCTTCGACCACGTGGATCGCGCGGGGATCGTGACGCTCGATTGCGCGCGCGACTTCGCCGGTGAAGCTGCCCGAATTGCCCTCGTCGGTTAGCTTCACGTAATCGACCGTCCATCCGGCGTCGCGAAGCTCTTGCGCGAAGTGACGCATGGCCGAGAATATCAGGACGATCTTCTGCTTGTGGTGCTTGACGTAGGTCGCCTCGTCCCAGACCTCCATCATCAGGATTACGGTATCGTCCTTCGACCGTCCGTGCAGGCTGGCAAGGTTGCGGGAGAGTTGATCGCCGAGGATCGGGACAAGGATTGGGTTGGCGGACATGCGGCACCAATGCTCGGCGCGGCAATAAGTGCCTCAGACGAAACTGTAGGGATCGATATCGATTCCCACGCGCACGCCCGGCGGATAATCCTGACCGCCGACCCATTCGTTCAGCACGGCCTGCAGGTTGGCGCTGCGGCGAGCGTTGACGAGGAAGCGATAGCGATAGCGGTTTCTGAGAAGGGCCAGCGGGGCGGGGGCGGGGCCGAGGATGTAGAGATCGTCCTGATGTGGTCGATTGTCGCCCAGCCTAACGGCGGCCTCGCGTGCTTCCTTCTCGTCTTCGCTCGACAGGATGATCGCGGCCCAGCGTCCGAATGGAGGTGCGCCGGCATCGCGGCGAGCGTCGGTCTCGGCGTCGTAGAACGCATCGCGGTCGCCGTTGGCGAGAGCTGCAATTACGGGCGCTTCCGGATGCCGCGTCTGGATCAGGACTTCACCTGGCTTTGCTCCGCGTCCGGCCCGTCCTGCAACTTGCGCGACTTGCTGGTACGTGCGTTCGGCCGCACGAAGGTCGCCGCCTTCTAGGCCGAGATCGGCATCGACCACGCCCACGAGAGTTAGTTCGGGAAAGTGGAATCCCTTGGTCACCAGCTGCGTCCCGACAATGACGTCGATCGTCTTGGCTTCGGCGTGTGCGATGAACTCCGCCGCGCGTTCGGGTGAGCCGAGCGTGTCGGAGGTCGCGACCGCCACGCGCGCTTCGGGAAACAGTTCGGCCACTTCGTCCGCGATCCGTTCGACTCCCGGGCCGCATGCGACGAGGCAATCGGCTTCGCCGCATGCGGGGCACGTTTCGGGCGGCTGGGTCTCGAGCCCGCAATGGTGACAGGCCAGGCGCGCGGACAGGCGATGCTCGACCAGCCACGCGCTGCAATTTGGGCACTGGAACCGGTGCCCGCAATTGCGGCACAGCGTGAGGGGTGCGTATCCACGGCGATTGAGGAACAGCAGCGATTGCTCGCCCGCTTCAAGCCGCGCCTCCAACCCTTCGATGAGCGGTTTGGACAGCCATCGTCCCCGAGCGGGCTTCTCCATCGTAAGATCGACCAGCTTGATATCCGGTAGTTCCGCACCGCCAAACCGGCTCGGCAATTCCAGTTTCGTGTAAGTGCCGGTGTTCGCCATATGCAGGCTTTCGAGCGCCGGGGTAGCGCTGGCGAGCACGACCGGGATTTCCTCGAACCGGGCACGCATCACCGACACGTCGCGGGCGTTGTAGCGCACGCCGTCATCCTGCTTGAAACTGATCTCGTGCGCTTCGTCGACCACGATCAGGCCGAGCTTGGCATAGGGCAGGAACAACGCCGAACGCGCGCCGACAATAACCTGTGCGGTGCCTTCGGAGATCGCTCGCCATGCGCGCCGCCGTTCGGTCGACTTCAACGAAGAATGCCATAGCACCGGCGGGGTCCCGAAGCGCTGTTCGAAGCGGTGAAGGAAATTCTCAGTAAGCGCGATTTCGGGTAGCAACACGAGCACTTGTCGGCCCATCCGCACCGCTTCGGCGATGGGCTCGAAGTAGGTCTCGGTCTTGCCAGAGCCCGTGACGCCATCGAGCAGGAACGGTTCGAATGCGCGAGCTTCGACGGCTTTCACCAATGTCTTGGCCACGTCCATCTGGTCGGATGACAATGCAGGCTGGTGGAAATCGGGATCGGCGGGCGGATAGGGGCGGTCGATGGCGACCGTCACCGGCTCGATCACGCCCTGATTGACGAGACCGCGAAGTACGCCTTCGGACACTCCCGCTGTTCCAGCCAGCTCGCGGATCGTGGCCTGTTCGCCATCCAAGGCTTCGATGGCGGCAGCGCGCTGCGGCGTCATCCGTTCGGGCGTGCCGCCGCTCAAACGGTATTCAGTCATTGTCGTCGGACCACCCAGCGCCCCTCCGCTCGACAGGACCATGCGCGCCACGCTTGCAAGGTGCGCGCAATAGTAATCGGCGGTCCATTCGATCAGGCGGCGCAGCGGTTCGGCCAGCGGTGGCACAGGCAGCACTTCGCGGATCGCACGCAGCTTGCTCGCATCCACTTCGGCGCCTGGCAAGCGCCCTTCGTCCCAAACGATGCCTGTGACGGTGCGGGGCCCCAGCGGCGCGATGACCACGCTGCCGGATTCGACCTTGGTGTCCTCAGGCAGCTTGTAATCGAGCGCACCGAGTGCTGCATTGAGGACGAGGAGTCGGACGCGGTTCATGAGCGGAACGCAATATGGGTGCAGGTCGCACAAAACCACAAGAGAAGGGGATAGGGATATGAACGCCAACGATGGAATGCCATTCGCCAATACGTTCGAGCGCAGAAGGTTGTTGAAAGCGGGTGCGGGCGGAGCGCTGATCCTGTCGCTGGCGGCCTGTGCGACCGTGCCGGGTTTCAGTCTGACCGAAGCGATCCGCCGTCTGTTGCTGCTCTCCAGTGAGCGCGCTTTCTCCAGGCTGACCGCGCCCGACGGCTATTGGGACGATCAGGTCGCGCGGCTCGGCCTCGGCAATTTGCTCGGCACCCGCGGAGACGTGCTGTCGCGCATCCTTACGTCGACCCTGTTCAAGAACCGACTCGAAGGCGCATTTGCCGACATCGCCATCAAAGGATCGGAAAGGGCCGCCCCGATCGTTGCCGATGCGGTTCGGGTGATCGGGCTCGCCAACGCAGTCGAATTGGTGCGCGGCGGCCCGGATGCCGCGACACAGGCGTTGCGCGGCGAGCTTGGAGGGAGGTTGATCGACGCGATGGTACCCGAGCTGGGCGATGCGATCCGTATCGCCTCGGACCCGCTGGTCGCCGAGCTCATAGACGATCTGACCGGAACGGATGTGGGTGGCATCGCCCAACGCCTCGCAGGCAATGTCGATGATGCGATCTGGACCGAAATGGGATTCGAAGAGGCCGCCATCCGTCGCGATCCGCAGGCGACCGGCGATCCGCTGTTGATAGGGGTGTTCGCAGCCGACCGCGTCCTCTAGTCGCACGCGCCTCGCTATGCCATCTCGGTCGCAAGCGAATCGAGACAAGCGAGGGAGCGCACCGCCCATGAAATTCTTCGTCGACACTGCCGAGATTGACGACATCAAGGAACTGGCCGCCACCGGGTTGCTCGATGGCGTCACCACTAACCCCTCGCTGATCCACAAATCCGGTCGCGATTTCATGGAAGTGACCAAGGAAATCTGCGGGATCGTCGATGGACCCGTAAGTGCCGAAGTCGTTGCGCTCGATCACGAAACGATGATGAAAGAGGCAGAAGTCCTTCGCAAAATCGCGGAAAATGTCTGCATCAAGGTCCCGTTGACCGTCGATGGGCTCAAGACCTGCAAGGCGCTCACCGAAGACGGGACAATGGTCAACGTCACGCTGTGCTTCTCCGCCAACCAGGCGCTGCTCGCGGCCAAGGCGGGCGCGACGTTCATCTCGCCCTTCGTCGGCCGCCACGACGACAACGGTTTCGACGGGATGGACCTCATCAGTGACATCCGCCTGATCTACGACAATTACCTGTTCGACACCGAAATCCTTGTGGCCAGCGTGCGCCACACCACGCATGTTCTCCAAAGTGCGAAGATCGGTGCCGACGTGATGACGGCTCCGCCGAAAGTGATCCACGGCCTGTTCAAGCATGTCCTGACCGACAACGGTATCGAAGGCTTCCTCAAGGACTGGGAAAAGACTGGTCAAACTATCGGGTAGCCGGGCGGCGGATAAGTCCTTATCTGCCACCTGAATGGCCGAAGAATCCCCTCTCGATAAGTTCAAGCAGGCGCTGACTGGTGCGTCCCGAGCCATTGCAGGCGATCCCGAAGTCGAGGTCGCATGGAGCGCCGATGTGCCGGGGGCTGCAGGCAATCGCTTTCGCGTGCCCTTACCCGGTCGCGACTTGCCAGCCGAGCAGGTTACTGAAGCGCGCGGTTTTGCCGACAGTTTTGCGTTGAAGCTGCGTCATCACGACGCAGGACTGCACGCGGTCGGCGCGCCACCCGAGCCGGTCGCGCGTGCCTGCTACGATGCGATCGAGCAAGTCCGCTACGAGGCGTTGGGTGCCAACAGTTACGAAGGGATCAGAGGCAATCTCGACGCGGCGACGGAGTTGCGCACCGCAACCGACCAGATCGTGCGCGCGCAGAATTCTTCCGAGGTGCCGCTCCAGACCGCTTTATCGTTGATGCTTCGCGAAGAGCTGACCGGCGAGGCGATCCCCGAGAAAGCGCAAGCCGGCGTCGGCCTCGTGCGCGATTTCATCGAAGAGACGGTCGGCAAGGATTTCGCGGCGCTCGGCGACACGCTCGGCGACCAGAAAGCCTTTCAGGAACTTGCGCTCGACATGCTGCGTGAGCTCGACCTGACCCGGCCGATGGATGCGCCTGACGAAGCCGACAACGACGACGGTGAGGATGACGAAGGCGCCGACGAGGAGGACGGTGGAGACGAGCAGCAGGAAGGCGACGCCGATCCGCAGAGCGCGGAAATGGCAGGCGAAATGGCCGAAGGCGAGAGCGAAGGCGATGCCGACAGCGAATTCGCGCCCGACGACGATATGCAAGACGGCGAACCGGGTGAGGAAGGCGATGCTTCCAACGCGCCCGTCCGTCCGAACCGTCCGCAGGCCGAGATCCCCGACGGGCTCGATTATCAGTACTTTACCGATCGCTTCGACGAAATCATCGAAGCGCCCGAACTGTGCGACTCCGAGGAACTGGATCGCCTGCGCGCCTATCTCGACAGCCAGCTGACCGGATTGCAGGGCGTCGTGACCCGGCTCGCCAATCGGCTTCAACGGCGGTTGATGGCGCAACAGAACCGCAGCTGGGATTTCGACCAGGAGGAGGGTGTGCTCGACGCCGCGCGGCTTTCGCGCGTGGTGGTCTCGCCGGGCACGGCGCTGTCCTACAAGGTCGAGCGCGATATCGAGTTCAAGGATACGATCGTCACGTTGCTGATCGACAATTCGGGTTCGATGCGCGGACGCCCGATCAGCATTGCCGCGATCAGCGCCGACATCCTTGCGCGCACTCTGGAACGGTGCGGGGTCAAGACCGAGATCCTCGGCTTCACCACCCGCGCATGGAAAGGCGGGCAGTCGCGCGAGGCGTGGCTCGCCGATGGCAAGCCGCAAGAGCCTGGCCGGCTCAATGACTTGCGTCACATCATTTACAAACAGGCCGACGAACCGTGGCGGCGTGCACGGCGCAATCTTGGGCTGATGATGCGCGAAGGGTTGCTCAAAGAGAATATCGACGGCGAAGCGCTGATGTGGGCGCATTCGCGCCTGATCTATCGTCCTGAAGAACGCCGGATCCTGATGGTGATCAGCGACGGTGCCCCGGTCGACGACTCTACGCTGAGCGTCAACTCGGCCGGCTATCTCGAAGCCCACCTGCGCGGTGTGATCGAATGGATCGAAAAGGTTTCGCCGATCCAGCTGGTCGCGATCGGCATCGGCCATGATGTGACACGATACTACCGGCGCGCGGTGACGATCATGGATGTCGAGCAACTCGGCGGCACGATCATGGAGCAGCTGGCGGAACTGTTCGAGGATGAGAAGGGGCCGAAGCGGCGGTGAGAGGGCAAGAGCGCTATCAACCGAAGTCTGACTTTCTCCGATCAGTCATAGCCGAAGAAATTCCGTTCGAGGCTGGGAAGTTTGGCGAACACAATCTCCAACGACTAATTGAGTTCACTACTGATGAGGACGTTAGCAACCGAGATTGGGCCACCTTTCTCCTGTCGGGCTTAGTCCGGATAGATGGGATGTACCGCGACGACATCAAAGCCGCACTGATTAAGTCAGCGAGCGATGCCGAGCCCGCCGTAAGGGGTGAAGCAATCTGTGGTTTGGTTTCATTGGATAGACCGCTGGCCTTGTCGCTGGCTCAGCGCGAACTCAAGGCGGCTTGCGTTTCCGCAATGATTTTCGAAGCGGCTGAGGAATTGGCTGACGATTCGCTTGTGGAAGATCTGGTGCACTTTCAGGATCGTAGTGACAACTCGTTAGTCGACGGTCTTGCTGCAGACGCGTTGCGTGCATGTCGCGGCCTGCCCAATGAAAGGAATATCGAATAATGAACGTAACCGAAGCCGTCACCAGCCGCCGCTCTGTGCGGGAGTTTCTCGACAAACCGGTCGATCTCGAAACCATTCGCCGGGTGTTGGACACTGCGCGTTGGGCCGCTTCGGGGTGCAATTACCAGCCATGGGAAGCCACCGTCGTCACCGGCCAGCCCCTCAAAGATCTTCAAGCGAAGATCACCTCAACTCCGCCGCAGCAGCTCGAATATGACTGGGATGCTCCGAAAACCGAAGAGGCCTACAAAGAACGCCTCCACGGTATCTCACGAGGCATGTTCGACGCGCTTGGCATTGCGCGCGATGACGGCGCGGCGCGCATGGCGGCTATGGGACGCAACGCCACCAGTTTCGATGCGCCGGCGGTGATGTTCGTCTATTTCCCGCGCCTGATGAAAGAGCCGCAATGGTCCGATACCGGAATGTGGCTCCAGACGGTCGCGCTGCTGCTGCGCGAGGAAGGACTCGACAGCTGCTTCCAGGAATTCATGGCGTACTATGCCAATGTGATCCGGGATCACCTCGGGCTCGATCACGAGCGCTACATGTTCTTCTGCGGCATGGCGATCGGTTATCGCGACCCGGACGCACCGGTGAACAATTTCGAGCGCGAGCGTGTGCCGCTGGATGAACACGTCAGGTTTCTGGGCTTCGAGTAGGCGCGATGTCCCGGATCGATCCACCCGCCGAAGACGCACTGACACCCGAGCTAAAACAAGGCCTTGCGATGGCTGAGGCCTTCATGGGCTTTCTGCCCAATTCCTCGGTCGATATGGGGCATTGGCCCGAGCTGGCGCAGACCTTTGCGCCGTTTGCCGCCAACATCCTTGGCGGGGGAGAGCTTGATCGGTCGCTCAAGAACATGATTGCCGCGGTGGCGAGCAGCGCGGCGGGATGCCGATATTGCATGGCGCATACGACGCATCAGGCTGAACGTGCTGGTGGCGACGTGGATAAGGTCGCCAAGGTGTGGGAATACCGAACCAGCGACCTGTTCAACGATGCGGAGCGCGCGGCGCTGGATCTGGCTCTGGCTGGCGGGCAGGTACCCAACGCTGCGACCGACGCGCATTTCGATGCGCTCAAGCGGCATTACTCGACCAAGCAGATCGTCGAAATCGTTTCAGTCATCGCGCTGTTCGGTTTCCTCAATCGCTGGAACGACACGCTCGGGACCGAGCTGGAAGATGAACCGCTGCGCTTCGCGCAACAAACCTTTGCCACGCGCGACTGGAGCGAAGGCTAAACGGTTGACCGAAGGGCCGTAGCGCAGCAAAGCGCCCCTCCGATGCCCGAGTTAAAGCTCTTCAATTCGCTCACCCGCGAAATCGAACCGTTCGTACCCGTCCATGAAGGCGAGGCGCGGGTCTACACGTGCGGGCCGACGGTCTACAATTACCCGCATGTCGGCAATATGCGCGCGTACGTCTTCGCTGACATTCTCGGCCGGACGCTAAGCTACAAGGGCTACGATCTCACCCATATCATCAACATAACGGACGTGGGCCACCTCACGGACGACGCCGATGAGGGCGAGGACAAGATGGAGAAGATGGCTGCCGAGAAGGCGCAGTCGATCTGGGACATCGCCAAGCATTACACGGAGGCGTACTGGGCCGATGTCAAGGCGCTCAACATCCGCCAGCCGGCCAAGTGGTCGGTGGCAACGGATTACATTGAGGAGATGATCGAGTTTGCGAAAGGCATTGCGGACAAGCACTGCTATGAAATCGGAGAAGGTCTCTACTTCGATGTCACGACGATCGAGGATTACGCGCTTCTTGCCGGTCCCACCAAGCTGGATCAAATCCGCGAGAATGAGGAGGCCTATATTCGCATCGACGCGGTGACGGGAAAGCGCAACGCCGCCGATTTCGCGATCTGGCGCAAGACGCCGCCGGGCGAAAAGCGCCAGATGGAATGGGATTCGCCGTGGGGGAAGGGCGCACCCGGCTGGCACCTCGAATGCTCGGTGATGGGCGAGAAGCTGCTCGGTTTCCCGTTCGACATCCATACCGGTGGGATCGACCACCGCGAAATCCACCACCCCAACGAGATTGCGCAGAACCAGGCGTTTTGCGGCTGCGGCGGCCTGTCGGAAGCGACCAATTCGGGCGCGAAGATGTGGATGCACAACAACTTCCTGGTCGAGCGCTCGGGCAAGATGTCGAAGTCGGCTGGCGAGTTCCTTCGCCTCCAACTCTTGATCGACAAGGGGTACCATCCGCTCGCCTACCGGATGATGTGCCTCCAAGCGCATTATCGCAGCGAGCTTGAATTCAGCTGGGACGGCCTGGATGCGGCGCTGACCAGGCTCAAGCGGATATTGATGGCGGTCGAACGGTTGGCCGACGCCAAAGCGGAGCCTATCGCGGAGCATCCGAAGTTCGCGCCGGCGCTGGCAAAGTTCGAAGAGGCGATGGCAGATGACCTCAACACGCCGATCGCGCTAACCGCGCTCGAAGACGCGCTGGCCGTCAAGAAGGTGAGTCCAGCCATCAAGCGCGCAGTGATCGAAGCTATGGACGCCGTGCTGGGCTTTGGACTGTTCGACCTGTCGCGCGCGGCCCTGCGGATTAGACCGAGCAACGCCGAAATCGACGAAGCCAAGATCGAAGACGCGCTCGCCCGCCGCAAGGCCGCACGTGCCGAGAAGGACTTCGCCACCTCCGATGCAATTCGCGATGAACTTGCCGCCAAAGGAATTGAGGTGATGGATGGCGATCCGCTCGGCTGGGAGTGGAAGCTCGGATAGTTTCAGGCTGGCGGCACGTTGCGGTGAAGCCAGCAATTGATCGAGAAGCGGGCATCGGCAAATGCATCGCCGGGTACCGCCGTCCGGTTGACTTCGTGCGGGGCCATCGACGTGAAAACGACCAGCCGATCGTGCTTTGGTTCGATCAGGAGTCTCTCTTCTCCGATCAGCGCGTGCATGATCAGTTCACCTCCCGAATACGCCTTGGGTTCGCGGTTGAGGTAATAGACGGCGCTGACGATCCGGTCGGTTGTACGATCGGCGACCTTGGTCTGGGTGTCGATATGTCGGATGAAGTGACCGCCATCACGATTGGCGACGAGTTCGATCTCCATCTGGTCCGGCCTGAATTCGCCTGCACCCGCGCCGCGAACCACTTCTTCGATCCGGGCTTCGATCTCTGCTCGGAATGCTCGTTTTAGCGGCTTCCAATCGCCTCCGAACCGTAGCGAATTACGGCTTTCGCGCCGCACGCCCGCGCTCTCACGGTTGTAGACGATCGACGGCTCGAATCCGGCTTCGTTAGCAAGCGCAAAGGCAAGCAACTCGCCCGACAGCTTCGGGCCCAGAAAATCGTCGAAAATGGTGTGGCTGGGCAGCATGCCCGCACTTGGGCCGGAGCTCCCATAGCTGTCAACGCCGCGTGTGCAGGAGAGGGGGTGGCGCGGTGCGCAATCCGCTCCTAACACGGGTGCATGACCACCCTTGCAATATCCGGATTGATCCGCCCACTGCTCGAATCGCGCCTGCCCGACGACCTCGATGTCCGCTGGTTCATGACCAAGGAAGAGGCGCTCGAAGCGGTGCCCGATGCCGAGATCGGTTGGTTCGACATGTACGAGCAGGAGGCGATGGCGGCGACATTGCGTGCCGCGACCAAGCTCAAATGGCTGAACTCCATTTATGCCGGTCTCGATTTCCTGCCGATGGACGTGCTGATCGAGCGCAGCATCACGGTGACGAACGGCGCCGGGATCAACGCCATCACTATCGCCGAATATGTCGTGATGGGGATGCTCAACATCGCCAAGGGCTACCGCGACGTCGTCCGCGCGCAAGAGCGCCGCGAATGGCTGCTCGACAGCCCCGGCAAGCGGGAACTGGCCGGATCCAAAGCCCTGCTGCTCGGCTACGGCGCGATCGGCAAGCTGATCCAGCCTCGGCTCGAAGCGTTCGATGTCGATGTCACAGTCGTGCGGCGCTCAGGCGGGGAGGGCGTACTCGCGCCGGACGAATGGCGCGGGAAGCTGCGAGAATTCGACTGGATCATCCTCGCCGTTCCGGCGACACCGGAAACCGAAGGCATGATCGGCGCGGACGAGCTTGCGGCGATGAAATCCGACGCAGTAATCGTCAATATTGCACGCGGAAGCGTGATCGACCAACCGGCCCTGATCGAAGCGCTTGAAGGCAAAAAGATCGGCGGGGCTTTCCTCGACGTGACGACGCCGGAACCGCTCCCTGAAGATCACAAGCTGTGGACGCTCGGCAACGCCCATATCTCGATGCACCTTTCGGGCCGCGCGCAGGACAAGATGTTCATCCGCAGCGCGGAACGCTTTCTCGAAAATCTCGACAAATATCGCCGCGGCGAGCCGGTTGCTCCGGTTTTCGATCCAAGTCGCGGATATTAAAGCAGTTTCGCGAGTCTTACTCGGACAGCCTGTAACGCATTTGAAAAATCCGCCGAACAGTTGGCCAGTATCTGGCATTTCCGCTCAATCAGGCGAGCGGATCGATAGGAGGAAACGCCCGTGACCGCATCCAAGAAAGCCTCGGACCTGTTCGTCGAATGCCTCGAGGCGGAAGGAGTCGAATACATCTTCGGCGTTCCGGGCGAGGAAAACCTAGACCTGCTCGAAAGCCTTTCGGACTCTTCGATCAGACTGGTGCTGACCCGGCATGAGCAGGGCGCGGGCTTCATGGCAGCGACCTATGGCAGGCATACCGGCAAGACCGGTGTGTTCCTGGCGACGCTGGGTCCTGGAGCGACCAACATGGTCACGGCAGTCGCCTATTCGCAGCTCGGCGGAATGCCCACGCTCGCGATCACCGGACAGAAGCCGATCAAGCATTCCAAGCAGGGCCGGTTTCAGATCCTCGACGTGGTCGACATGATGGGGCCGATCACCAAGTTCACCCATCAGCTTCATTCGGGCGACAACATTCCCAGCCGTGTGCGCGAAGCGTTCCGCCTGGCCGAAGAAGAAAAGCCCGGCGCGACCCATCTCGAACTGCCCGAAGACATCGCCGAGGAGCAGACCGCCGCTCGGCCGATAGCGCGTTCGGTCGCGCGGCGACCTTCTGCGGAAGCCAAGGCGGTACGCCAGGCGGTGAGGGCGCTCGAAGACGCAAAGAAGCCCGTCCTGGTCATTGGCGCCGGCGCCAATCGGACGCTGACCGGGCGGATGCTCAATCAGTTCATCGAGAAGACCGGCATCCCCTTCGTTACCACCCAGATGGGAAAGGGCGTCATCGACGAGCGCCACCCGCTGTTTCTCGGCTGCGCGGCGTTGTCGTCGGGCGACTTCTGCCACCGCGCGATCGAAGACGCCGACTGCATCGTCAATGTCGGCCACGACGTGATCGAGAAGCCGCCTTTCTTCATGCACAACGACGAAGCGGGCGATGTCGGTTCGGACAGTCCGCCGACGGTGATCCACATCTCGAACAAGACGGCCGAGGTCGATCCGGTCTACTTTCCGCAGATCGAAGTGATCGGCGACATGGCCAACGCGATCTGGCAGATCAAGGAAGATATCGTCGCGCAGGGGCATTGGACATTCGCCCGCATGCTCGAATATCGCCAGGCGGATGTCGCGCATTCCGACCCGCTGGAGGCCGACGTACGCTTCCCGATCTTCCCACCCCACCTTGTTCGCCAAGTGCGCGAGGCGATTCCGGAAGACGGGATCATCTGCCTCGACAACGGGGTCTACAAGATCTGGTTTGCGCGCAACTACACTGCCCACAAGCCCAACACGGTGCTGCTCGACAATGCGCTCGCGACGATGGGCGCAGGCCTACCTAGCGCGATGATGAGTGCGATGCTGTATCCCGATCGCAGGGTGATGGCGATTTGCGGAGACGGTGGCTTCATGATGAACTCGCAGGAGATGGAAACCGCCGTCCGGCTCGGTCTGAACCTTACCGTCCTGATCTTGCGCGACGACGCCTATGGTATGATCCGCTGGAAGCAGGCGAACATGGGCTTCAAGGATTACGGCCTGACTTACGACAATCCCGACTTCGTGCAGTACGCCGAAAGCTACGGCGCGATCGGACACCGGATAACCAGCAGCGAGCATCTGCGCGACGTTCTTGCCGAGACAGGAATTACTCCCGGCGTGCATCTGATCGATTGTCCGGTCGACTATACCGAAAACGACCAGATCCTGAACCACGACATCAAGGATCTGAGCGCAAAGCTCTAGGCCGACAGAAAGAAGGGAAAAGCCATGCACGAAGTCGTCAATCCCTACGATCTTTCGGCGATCGGCAGCGTCCCGATTCACGATTGGAACATAGTCGATGGCTATCTTGCCAAGGCCGATGCGCTGTATCGTGATCGTTCGCAATGGCTGCCCGCGCATGAGCGCGCCGATATCCTCAAGCGCGCAGCAGCGATCATGGAGGAGCGCAAGGATCACCTTGCCTTCCAGATCGCCAACGAAGGCGGGAAGCCGCTGATCGATGCGCGGGTCGAAGTCGCCCGCGCGATCAACGGCATGGAGATCGCGGTCCACGAAATGGCCGCTCTGGTTGGGCGCGAGATTCCCATGGGCCTCACCCCGGCGGCAGACAATCGGCTGGCTTTCACCACCCGTGAGCCGATTGGTCCCGTCGTTGCGGTTTCGGCGTTCAACCACCCTCTCAACCTGATCGTTCACCAGGTTGCTCCGGCGATCGCTACGGGATGCCCGGTGGTGGTCAAACCGGCAGGCGACACTCCGCTTTCGTGCTTCGAGTTCGTCGAGATCCTGCATGAAGCTGGTCTTCCGCCAGACTGGTGCCGCGCGACCAATGTCAGCCGAGAAGATGCGGAGAAGCTGGTCACCGATGCGCGCGCTGCCTTCTTCACCTTTATCGGCTCCGCGGCGGTCGGCTGGATGCTGCGCTCCAAGCTCGCGCCCGGCACGCGCTGTGCGCTGGAACATGGAGGCGTAGCCCCTGTCATTGTCGATGCCAGCGCCGATCTCGATCTTGCGATCCCGAGCATGATCAAGGGCGGGTTCTACCATTCGGGACAGGTCTGCGTTTCGGTGCAGCGCGCCTTCGTGCATTCATCGATCATCAGCGACTTTGCCGAGGTCTTCAGTGCCAAGGCGGCGGCGCTAAAGGTTGGCAACGCGATCGAGGAGGATGTCGAAGCGGGCCCGCTAATCCGTCCGCGCGAGGTCGACCGAGTGGCCGAATGGGTCCAAGAAGCGCGTGATGCGGGAGGGCAGATCCTGACCGGCGGTGAAAAGCTGTCAGACACGACCTACGCACCGACGGTAATCCTCAACCCTCCTGCCGACGTGACGATTTCGCAAAAGGAAGTCTTCGGTCCTGCAGTCTGCCTCTATTCCTGTGACAACATGGATCAAGCGATCGCACAGGCCAATTCGCTCGACGTCTCGTTCCAAGCGGCGATCTTCACGCGCGATCTTGCGCCTGCCATGAAGGCCTATCGCGAGGTCAACGCCTCGGCAGTTATGGTCAACGATCATTCCGCTTTCCGTGTCGACTGGATGCCGTTCGCCGGACAGAAGGTGTCCGGCCACGGCGTCGGCGGTATTCCTTTCACGATGCATGAAATGACGCAGGAAAAGATGGTGGTCTTCAACGTGGTCTGAGTGCGCGTTCAGGCTTCCTCCAGCAGCAGCAAGACTGCCGTCACCACCATCCGCTCGTCATCGCCTCCAAAGCGGTGGTCGACTTCGCGCACGGTCGCATCGGCGACCAGTTGGCCGGGAATGCGGAACTCATGATCGGGCAGGTTGGCAATGAAGTCCTCGCCCGCTTCGACCGCTTCGGTGCCGTCGAAGTCGAGCATCACTTCGTGCCGCGTGCCGGAGAAGGTGATCGAGGACCATGCTTTCTCCTCATGCGAGAGTAGGCTCGCATGACCCTCAGCGAGCATTAACAACGCCTCGCGTAGGCGGTCAGCAGTGGTGCGCTTGGGGCGATAGCGGCGGCCGCGCGGAGTGGGCGAGGGCGCTTCGACCGGATCGGCGGATTTTGTTTCTGGCAATGCGGCGGTCAACATGGTTGCACCTCTTGCGTGGCCTGCATGTTGGCGAATTCGCGCATCCAGCGCCGCGTGCGCGCTTCGGTCGCGGGGCGCGGAATGCGGCCCATCCGCAGATCGAGCACGAAGCGCGGATCGTGCGCGGCCAACCGCCCGAATTTGGTCGCGGGCATATCGTGCTCGCGCATGAATTTCTCGACGTCGCGGATCAGCATGGGACCTCCCTGTTGCGTGTGAACCGGGCCAGCGAATCGCCCGATGTTCACTAAACGTTCCATGTGAAATCCTACTTGTCTAGGAAATTTCTTTCATGTAGGAAGGAAATATGAAGAAACTCGCAGAAAACCCGTCTGAAGGTCCACGCAAACGGCTGCTTGAATTGTCGCAGGAGCGAGGCACAAGCCTCAAGAGTCTCTCAGAGATGCTGGAGCGCAACCCCAGCTATCTCCAGCAATTCATCACCAAGGGTTCGCCCCGGAGACTTGAAGAGCGGGATCGGCGTACTTTGGCGCGGTTTTTTGGCGTGTCGGAAGATGAGCTCGGAGCGCCTAAGGAAAATTCCTATATTGACACCCCTTCGCTGCCGAGTCGCGATGACTGGGTGGAGGTTCCGCGCTTGAATATTGGCGCTTCGGCGGGGCCGGGCGCCCTACCGGCCGATGAGGCGGCGTTCGACACCTTCCGCTTCTCGCGCCGCTGGCTCGCAGAGCAGGGCTTCGAAGGCGCGCAGCTCTCCGCGATCACGGTGGAGGGGGACTCTATGGAGCCACTCCTCAATGACGGTGACGAAATCCTCGTTGACCGCGCCCCTCGCGCGTTCCGCGATGGCGTGCATGTCGTGCGGATGGGCGATACGCTGATGGTCAAACGCGTCGCCAGCGCCGGAGGAGGGCGGTTCTCGCTGCTCTCGCAGAACCTGGCCTACCCGCCCGTAAGCGTGGAAGCGGAGGACGTGGAGATTATCGGGCGGGTTGTCTGGAAGGGGGGGCGGATTTAAGCCGTCTGCTATGGCGTATGGTCAAGAACGGGCTGGCGAATGGCAACGCTTTATTCTGGGCTCATGCAACTTTCCGGCGCCAGAGCGATTGCGAGCACAATTCGAAGGCGCGGTGTTCAGTGATTTTTGTGAATGCGGCTGCAACAGCTTTGCTGTGAAGGCCAACGTGGATGCTCCCCCACTCATTCAAAGAGATAGGGAGCGAGGTAGGAAAGCAATCTTCTTTGCGGTTTTCGAAATCGCAACGGGTCGTACCCTCGACATCACATTGCTAGCCAGCGGCGATGGTGACCTGAAGTATGTTCAAATCGAATGTTCAGCGAATAGCTATCCAGTGCCGGATGATATTCCCTTTGGTATCACTCCGGTACAGACATGGGCTTCGGAGCAACTTTTGCCGTAGTCCATGCCATTCTCACTTCTTCTATCGTCGGTAGATCGGAGAATTCTTGCAATCCAAACGTCCTCCCTTCATTTCGCGCCCATGACCGACAAACCCACCCCACCCATGCGCGCTGCCATCATTCCGGTGACGCCGCTGCAGCAGAATTGCTCGCTGATCTGGTGCACCAAGACGATGAAGGCCGCGCTCACCGATCCGGGCGGCGATCTCGACCGGCTCAAGGATGGCGTCGCCAAGGCGGGTGTGGAGCTTGAGAAGATCCTCATCACCCACGGCCATCTCGATCATTGCGGGCAGGCTGGGATGCTGGCGGACGAGCTGGGCCTGCCGATCGAAGGGCCGCACAAAGACGACCTGTTCTGGATCGAGCAGCTCGACAATGACGGCGCACGCTATGGCATGGAGGCGAAGAGCTTCGAGCCCACCCGCTGGCTGGAGCATGGCGACACGGTGACGGTCGGCGAACTGACGCTGGATGTGATCCATTGTCCCGGCCACACGCCCGGCCATGTCGTGTTCTTCCACGAGCCGAGCCGCTTTGCGATTGTTGGCGACGTGTTATTTCAGGGTTCGATAGGCCGCACCGATTTCCCGCGCGGCAATCACCAGGACCTGATCGATTCGATCACCCAGCGCCTCTGGCCGCTCGGCGAAGACGTGATGTTCATCCCCGGCCACG
>JASJDE010000054.1 GCA_030065195.1 Erythrobacter sp.
CCTCGTCGAGCGAATAGAGCACGCCCTCCATAATCGAGAAATGTGCCCCGCGCAGTTTAAGCGAGCCGGCCTGCTCCTTTTCGGCCAGCCATGGGAATGTGCGCAGGTTTGCAAGGCTCTGGCGAATGGCGGCGAATTCCATCGCCATCTCGGCCTTGCGCCCTTCGACGCCGTGCTTCTCGGCCACTGGTTTGCGCGCTTCGCTCAGGAGGCTCACCCAATTGGCAACGAAAGCTCCCTCACCGTGCTCCGCCTTCGCGAAGCTTTGAGTGAGCGCCGCCTTGCAGCCGCCGCACCTGCCGTGGCCCATAACGACGATCTGCTTCACCTCGAGCATCTGAACCGCGAATTCGACCGCTGCGGAGACGCCATGCTGCCCGGGAGTGGTCTCGAACGGAGGGACGAGGGCGGCGACGTTGCGGACCACAAAGATATCGCCTGGATCGACATCGAAAATCTGCGCGGGATCGACGCGGCTGTCGCTGCAGCCGATGATCATCAGTTTGGGATGCTGACCCTCGACCGCGGTCTCTTCAAATCGCGCTTTCTGGCGCGGATAGGTTTCTTCGCGAAAGCGGCGATAGCCTTTCAGCAGCTCGGCAAACTCCGGCATGTATCCCTCCCATGCGCGGGGAGGGCGCCGATCCTAAAAGCGCTCACCCCGGATTACCTCGACATCCCACATCGTAAGGATGAAGCCAAACTTGGTAAGCATGGGTGCGATCGCTTCGGCAAGCGTTTGGGCCTTGTCTTCCGCAGCTATCGTCAGGACGAAGACCTTGTCCGTGCCCATCACTCGCTCTTCGCGCCACTTTCCATCGCGGCCCTTGCCTTCGGTAACGGGAACGATCGTCCAACCGGTAATCCCGGCTGCATCGATCGCGTCGGTCACACGTTTTTGCAGCGCCTTGTCGGCGAGAATTTCGATCCGCTTGCGGATCACGGTCTCGATCATGGTCCCACTCCCGTGCCGCCGGTGAGGTACACCGCAAACGCGCTGATGATGCCGATATTCACCAGCACGTTAAAGGGGAAAGTGATGCTGAGAGACATGGTGAGATAGATGCCCGGATCGGCCTCGGGCAGGGCAAGGCGCATGGCAGCGGGCACGGCGATATAGCTTGCGCTGGCGCACAACACGCCCAGCGCGGCCGAAGAACCGGCATCCAGCCCAACGCCCACTCCCAACGCCGTCCCGACAAGGCCGTTCACGACGGGCAGGAAGATGGCGATAGCCGTGAGGCGCCATGTAACGGCCCGGTTGTCCATCATGCGGCGGGCTGCGATCAAACCCATGTCCAGCAGAAAAAGGCAAAGCACGCCCTTAAACCCGACTTCGAAGAACGGGCTCACTTCGGCAAATCCGGATTCGCCCGCGACCATCCCGATCGCAAAGGCACCGAGCAACAGGACGATCGACGAATTCGTGAACACTTCGTGGAACATCTCGCCGGTGCTTTGCGCTCCGCCCTCCTTGCTACCGAGGCCCCGCGCAAGCAGCAGGCCGCTCAGGATGGCCGGCGCCTCCATCGCCGCCATCACCGCGACCATATACCCGCCCGGCTCGCGCGCCTGACCTGTCAGGATCTCCACCGCGGTCACGAAGGTTACGACGCTGATAGAGCCGTAGTGCGCTGCCACTGCTCCGGAATTGATCCGGTCGAGACGTCCGAATGTCTTCAACACGGCATAGGCGAAGAATGGCAGCAGAAACCCCGCAGCGATCCCGGCTCCGAGCGCGGAAAGGACGGTCGCATCGATCCCCGACTTGGAAACTGCGACCCCGCCTTTGATGCCGATTGCGGCCATCAGATACAGCGACATAGCCTTGGCGATCGCCTCCGGGATCGCGAGATCGGAGCGGGCGAACGCGGCAGCGAGGCCGAGGACAAAGAACAGAACCACGGGCGATGTGAATGTCTGGATTGCCGTGTCGAACATGAGCAGGCCCGTTAACGATCCCTTTGTTGCATGAAAAGCAAAAGGGTATGCGTCGATTTTGTTCCTCCACAGTCGTATTCGATGGGCGGTGCGCTTGCGGCGGACGCTGCGGCAGCCTAGATGGAGCGCCATGAACGACCTCGCCAATACGCCACAGCCAGAGCCGGAAGACGCGCGGCCTGCGCGCCAGCGCAAGCCCGACTGGATTCGGGTCCGAGCCCCGGTGAGCGAAGGCTATCACGAGACGCGACGGCTGATGCGCGAGCTCAACCTCAATACGGTGTGCGAAGAGGCAGCGTGCCCCAATATCGGTGAATGCTGGACCAAGAAGCACGCTACCGTGATGATTCTCGGCGATGTCTGCACACGCGCCTGTGCGTTCTGCAACGTCAAGACCGGAATGCCGCGCGCGGTGGATCCGATGGAGCCGGAAAACACGGCCATTGCAGCCGCAAAGATGGGCCTTGAGCACATCGTGATCACCAGCGTCGATCGCGACGATCTCCCCGATGGCGGCGCAGGACAGTTTGTGAAGGTGATCGAAGCGCTTCGGCGCAACACGCCCGACACCACGATCGAAATCCTCACACCCGATTTCCGCGGCAAGATGCACGCTGCGGTCGAAGCTATCTGCGAAGCCGGTCCCGACGTCTACAACCACAACCTCGAGACCGTGCCGAGGCTGTATCCGACGATCCGTCCGGGCGCGCGCTACTATGCATCGCTCCGGCTGCTCGAAGAGGTCAAGTCGCACAATCCTCTGATCTTCACGAAGTCCGGGATCATGCTGGGCCTCGGCGAGGAGCGGCTCGAAGTGCACCAGGTGATGGACGACATGCGCAGCGCCGAAGTCGATTTCATCACCATGGGACAATACCTCCAGCCAACCCCGAAGCATGCCAAGGTCGAGGAATTCGTTACGCCAAAGGCATTCGACGCATTCGGTTCGATCGCGCGAGCCAAGGGTTTCCTGCAAGTTGCATCGAGCCCGCTCACACGCTCAAGCTATCATGCCGGAGACGATTTCGCAGTGATGAAGGCGGCCCGCGAAGATAAGCTTCGGAAGAAGGATCGCCCGGCGGTCTGATGGTCGGAATCCGCGAAACCCGAAGGCTTCCCTACAGTGCGGAGCAGATGTTCGACCTTGTGGCCGACGTCAAACTCTATGCGCAATTCTTGCCATGGGTGATCGCGACGCGTGTCCGATCTGACAGCGATACAGAGATGGTCGCGGATATGGTGGTCGGTTTCAAGAGCCTGCGCGAGAGCTTCACATCGCGTGTAGCGAAAGACCGCCCAAACCGCATCGCAGTCCATTATGTCGACGGCCCCTTGTCCGATCTCGACAATGTCTGGACCTTCCGCGCGATCGACGAGAACACCTGCGAGATCGATTTCTCTGTCGATTTCCAGTTCAAGAACCGAGTGTTCCAAGCACTGGCAGGTCAGTATTTCGACCGCGCCTTTCGAAAGATGGTAGAAGCCTTTGAACAGCGCGCCGCGGAACTCTACGGCAGCAGCAATTCAAGCGCGCAAATCGTAGCCTGATGCCGGATCTCGGCACGTGTCCCTTCGCCGAATTGCTTGAGTTCGCCTTCGGGCTCGGCATCGGAATCTCGAATGGCACGCGCAAAGACTACGGTTCCCACGGGTTTTAGCTGCGTACCGCCACCGGGTCCGGCAATTCCACTGATCGCGACCGCGACATCTGCATCCGAGTTCTCCAGTGCCCCCTGCGCCATGGCCCAAACACAGGCGATCGAGACCGCACCGAAAGTCTCGATAATGTCCTGCGGAACGCCGAGCGCTTCCATTTTCGACTCATTCGAATAGGTCACGAACCCGCGATCGAGCACCGCCGATGAACCGGCAATCTCCGTCAGGGCCGCCGCGACCAATCCGCCGGTGCAGCTCTCTGCAACGGCCAACTTGCGACCGGCATCGATGTTCTCGCCGACCACCTTGGTCGCGAGTTCGGTAATGTCGGCGGGAAGGAGTGATCCAGGCATGGTCCCCAGCTTGCCTAGTTTGCCACAACTTCGGAAGCGGGTTTGCAAATTTCCGGATTCTTCAACTCCGCTTGCTGGGCGACGAAAGTGACCAAGCCTGAAATGTTCTCGACCGGTAGCGGACTGATCAGTTCCAGCGCGCGTTCGATCTCGCCGCAACTGGTCGGCTTGATTTCTTCCGTGAGCTTCTGGGTGACTATTGCGTCAACGAACGGTCTGAGTGAGGATTCCGGGAGGGTGGAAACAAGACCCATGATATCCTCGTTCGCGGACTCCTCATCCGGTTGCGCCATGAATACCTTGAGCATGCGAAAAGCACCGGGCCACGCAGCGTCCTGGCGATCCCGAAAGCGCTCGGCAAAGCCTGCGCCGTTCGACTGCATGAACCCGTCAGAGGCGAATTCTCCTGCGCATACATTTTGCATGGCATCGTAAGCGAGCGGCATGGCGTAAACGATCGCATCGTCCAAATCGGCCGGCGCAACGCACACGCTCTGGGCGAGGGCGGCTTGGCTCTGGGCCAATGCAGCGATGCACAAAATGGCAGCAAATCGGTGCTTCATGAGTTCACTCCTTCCTTGAAAGCCCCACGATGGCTTGCGCGGCAATACCTTCGCCGCGTCCGGTGAATCCCAGCCTTTCGGTCGTGGTTGCTTTTATGCTGATGGCGCTTTCGGCCAATCCGGTCAGTCGGGCCACTTCGGAACGCATGGCCGGCCGGTGTGGCCCGATCTTGGGTGCTTCGCAAACGATTGTGAGGTCGATGTTCCCGAGAACAAATCCGGCGCTTCCGGCCAATTTCACGGCGTGGGCAAGAAACTTTCCGGAGCGGGCGCCGGACCATTGCGGGTCGTTGGGAGGAAAGTGCGTTCCGATATCGCCATCCGCGATCGCTCCAAGCACCGCATCGGTGATCGCATGCAAGGCGACATCGGCGTCGGAGTGACCGGCCAACCCCCGTTCGTGCTCCAGCTTGATCCCGCAGAGCCACAACTCCTCACCTTCAACGAGGCGATGGACATCGAAGCCCTGTCCGACCCGGAATCCCGGGGATGTCTCCGTTTCCAACAGGTCCTCCGCAAAGGTGATCTTTTTCAACCGCTCATCACCATCGACCAAGGCAACTGAACCGTTGCTGGCCATGAGCACCTGTGCGTCGTCGCCTGCATCGCTCGAACCGTGCCAATTGCGGTGTGCCGCAAGGATGGCTGCGAAGTGGAAGGCTTGCGGCGTCTGGATGCGGCGCAAGCTCTCGCGTTCCGCCTTGCCAGTCATCAGGCCGTTTTCGCCGGCAATGGCGATACTGTCGACGACGGGCAGAGCTGGGATCGCTCCGGCGCTTTGATCGAGTGCGACAAGCAGGCGCGCGATCACTTCGCGCGGGATCTCCGGTCGCGCGGCGTCATGGATCAGGACATTGGACGGAGCAATCCGCTCCAGCGACTCCAACCCATTCCGCACCGATTCCTGCCGGGTCTCTCCACCTTTCACGAAGTCGACAGCGGGAAAGTCGTCGAGTGCCGCTTCGGCTTCGAGGCGGCCATCTTCGGCAACCACCACATGAACCGGCGATGCACCGGCCGCCAGCAGCGTCTCGACCGAGTGGCGCAGCACCGGCTTGCCCTTGTAGAGACGGAACTGCTTGGGTTTGCTCCCGCCGACCCTGAGCCCCTTGCCGGCCGCCACCACGATTGCGGCAAATGGGGGAAGGGGGCTGGTATCGGGCATACGCGCTGGCGCTTAGGGTCTGGACGGATTTTGCGCAATCCACTATGCGCTGCCCAATATTTAGGCATTCCCTGACATGACGACCCTTCCAACTCCTCCGGCGCTGAAGCCGATCCAGATCGGTTCGGTGACAATCGACGAACCCGTTTTGCTCGCACCCATGACAGGCGTGACGGACAAACCGTTCCGCACGCTCGTGCGACGCTATGGATCCGGATTGAACGTCACGGAAATGATCGCCAGCGAGGCGGCCATTCGCGAGACGCGGCAATCGGTGCAGAAAGCGGAATGGGACCAAACCGAAGAGCCCGTTTCGATGCAGCTCGTCGGCTGCGATCCCGATAGCATGGCGGAAGCCGCGAAGCTGCAAGAAGGCAACGGTGCGGCAATCATAGACATCAACTTTGGCTGTCCTGTGCGCAAGGTTGTTGGCCAGTTCGCCGGCAGCGCCCTGATGCGCGAAGTCCCACTCGCGACAAAGTTGATGGAAGCGACCGTCAAAGCGGTCGATGTGCCTGTGACAGTGAAAATGCGCATGGGCTGGGACCACCAGAGCCTCAACGCTCCCGAAATGGCCCGCATTGCCGAAGATCTCGGCGTCAAGATGATTACCGTCCACGGTCGTACGCGCAACCAGATGTACAAGGGCAGCGCCGACTGGAGTTTTGTCCGCAAGGTGAAGGACGCCGTGTCGATCCCGGTGATCGTCAATGGCGACATCTGTACGATCGAAGATGCCAGCAAAGCTCTCGAACAATCGGCGGCCGACGGGCTCATGATCGGGCGAGGGGCCTACGGGAAGCCCTGGCTGCTGGGACAGGTCATGCATTGGTGGCGCACCGGCGAAGGCATCGCGACGCCGAGCTTCGACGAACAATACGCAACGCTGATCGAGCATTACCATCGCATGCTCGACCATTACGGCCGAAACGTCGGTACGAAGATCGCGCGGAAGCACCTTGGCTGGTACACCAAGGGCATGCACGGTTCTGCCGAGTTCCGGAACCGCGCGAACTTCATCGACGATCCCGATGAAGTGCTTGGAGAAATCGAGCGGTTTTACGAACCGTTCCTCCGTCGCCGGGCGGCCTGAAGATGGAGGCTTCCGAGTCGGTCAGGGAGAATACGGCAGGCGTTTTGGGAAACGGTCAGGATACAAACGAACGTCCCGACGCTGCTGCACAAATCAGCGGCCTCATTTTCGCGATGCTTTTGGTCGACGGCCGATCGCACATAGTCGAAGCGAACCATGCGGCTGAAAATCTACTTGGAACGAGTGCGAAGCGTTTCGTCGGCAAACCTCTTATCGACGTAACCGGCCCCCTTGGCGCGAGGGTCGAACGGCGCCTGGCCGAGAT
Source organism: Erythrobacter sp. (assembly GCA_030065195.1). Lineage (GTDB taxonomy): Bacteria > Pseudomonadota > Alphaproteobacteria > Sphingomonadales > Sphingomonadaceae > Erythrobacter. The sequence continues at coordinate 7,037 of JASJDE010000054.1, forward strand.
CGATGCGGCCTTCGTTGCACGTGAACAAGTGATTTCGGCGCAGGGCGTGGAAAAGCGCATCAATCTCACCGTTTCTCCGTTGGCCGGACATCCGGGATGGCGGGTCGTCACGCTTTCGGAAATCGGACATGAAGAGAATGCCGATGAAGCGGAAGCGGCAGTCACGCTCGGAGCTCCGTCGATCCTGGCGCACGAGATCAAGAACCCCCTGTCGGCCATCAGGGGCGCTGGGCAATTGGTCGCGCGAAAGCTCCCCCTGAAAGACAAGAAACTCGCTCGGATGATCACCGATGAGGTCGATCGGATTGCGCGGCTCATCGATCGGATGCAGCAGCTGGGCAGTCGCCAGACCGATCCGGTGGCCGCCTGCAATCCGCACGAAGCGATCCGATCTGCCGTCGCAACTGTGCGCGCGGCAGGGGCGGACGGAGTTGAGATTGTTGAGGAATTCGATCCGTCGCTTCCGCCGGTGCTGGCAAACCGCGATGCTCTCGAACAGGTCTTGATCAACCTTCTTTCCAACGCGAGAGACGCGGCAAGGTCCAATCCCAAACCGCAGATCGCGGTTCGGACCCGCTTCGTCAGCGGCCTCGCCTTCAGCGCCCTGCGGCTAGGCAGGATGGTTCGCCTGCCGATCGAAATCACCGTCAGCGACAATGGCGGCGGCGTCGACCCTTCGATGCGCGATCACGTATTCGAGCCATTCGTGTCATCGAAGGCGTCCGGGCAAGGGCTCGGTCTTGCGCTCGTCCGGAAATTGATCCGCGATATGGATGGCAGCGTCAGCCACGAGCGCGACAGCCGCACCGAGCTCACGCATTTTCGAGTGCACTTGCCCCTTGCCGCTAAGGAAAAGTCCCGATGAGCGGCACCGTATTATTGGTCGAAGACGATGGCGCGATCGCAACGGTCATCACTGCGGCATTGGAAGACGAAGGTTTTGCGATTGAGCGATGCAGCAGCGTCGCCGCTCGCGATGCGAGACTTGCCGCACGCGGTTTCGACGTGATGTTGACCGATGTCATGCTCGAAGATGGCGACGGGCTGGTCACTCTCGACGCAGTCCGGACGCATGCGCCCGAGATGCCCGTAATCGTTCTTTCGGCGCAGAACACCCTCGATACGGCGGTGCGTGCCAGCGACAGCGATGCATTCGAGTATTTCCCAAAGCCCTTCGATCTCGATGAGCTGGTCCAAGCGGTACGTCAGGCATGTGGAAACAGGCCACGCGTCAGCGAATTGCCCTCCGAAGCAGAGGGCGATGGTATGCCGTTGGTCGGGCGTAGTCCGGCCATGCAGGGTGTGTACCGGATGATCACGAGGGTCCTCCGCAATGATCTGACGGTGTTGATCACGGGTGAAAGCGGGACGGGGAAAGAACTGGTAGCGGAGGCGATTCACCAACTGGGCAGTCGCCGGACGGGGCCGTTTGTCGCCGTAAACACGGCGGCCATACCGGCAGATTTGATTGAAAGCGAATTGTTCGGGCATGAAAAGGGGGCCTTTACCGGAGCAATCGCTCAGGCCATCGGCAAGTTCGAACAGGCCAATGGCGGGACTTTGTTTCTCGATGAGATCGGCGACATGCCCGCCGACGCGCAGACGCGCTTGTTGCGAGCTCTCCAATCGGGACGAATTCGCAGGGTCGGCGGGCGCCAGGAGATCGCCGTCGACGTGCGTATCATTGCGGCGACCAACCGCGATCTCGAACCGATGATTGCGGCCGAGGCGTTCCGGGAGGATCTGTTCTATCGCCTCAACGTCGTTCCCATCGAACTCCCTCCGCTACGGGACCGCAGGGAAGACATCGACGTGCTTTCGCAGCATTTCCTCATCCAGGCGGCCGAGGACGGCCTGCCGCGGCGCCAACTTGCACCCGACGCGATAGAGGCACTGGAAAAACGCAATTGGCGCGGCAATGTCAGGGAATTGCGCAATGTCGTTTATCGGCTGGCGCTCATGGCACGCGAGGATCTGATCGACGCGTCGAACCTGTCCGATATCGTCGGCGAAGAACCTTCGCCCGGATCCGATTCTACCGAGCAAGACGGGTTTGGCGCGGCACTGGATCAATGGCTGGCAATCGAATCTCCCGCGCCAGGTTCGCTCTATCACAAGGCCCTGGCGGCCTTTGAGAAGCCCCTGATAGAGCATGCACTAGGCGAGACCGGCGGCAACCAACTGAGGGCGGCGCAGCTATTAGGGATCAACCGAAACACGCTGCGCAAACGCATCGGTGAGCTCAGCATCGAGCCGGATCGTTTTTCAAGAGCGCTTTAACGCAATCGCGATCAGTTTGATCTTGCATTCCTGCAACACAATTGTTGTAATCGCGCAACGATGAACGAGGCTGTGGCAAATTCTCAACGGCAGTCGCCGCGCCATTCACCCCGTTGGTGGCGTCAGTTCATTGTCGCCTCTCGCCGCGCCAATATCTTTGTGTGGTTGGAATTGCTGTCCGCCATCGCCTTGATTGCCGCGGTGACGGCCACGTATTTCGCCTACACCCGCGATCCATCCGGCGAAGAGCTCCTCCCGACGCTGCAGGTGTCACTCTTACTGATGGCGACGCTCGTCCCGGCAATGGCCTGGTTGGTTCTTATCGGTCGCCGGCTTGCCTTGCGCCGTGCGGCGGGAAGCACCGCACGTCTGCACGTGCGGCTCGTATTCTTCTTCTCCCTGATCGCTGCCATTCCCACCCTGCTGGTCGCCGGCTTCGCCGCCTTCCTGTTTCAGTCGGGGGTCGACTTCTGGTTCTCCGACGATTCCCGTGGATTGATGGAAAACGCCAACGAGCTTGCGCGAAACTATTACGATGCAAACCAGCGCGATGTCCAAGATGAAACGATCACCATGGCGACCGATATGCGGGAGATCATCGGACGTTTGACCCTGGCGGACCCCGATTTTCCCGATTTCTACGCCTATCAGGCGCAATCGCGAGAAATCTCCGAGAGCTTGATAATCCAGAAGCTCGAAGATGGTTCATTGCGGACTGCCGCGGTTCTCAACCTGATGGAGGACAACCGACCGCTCGAATTCAGCAAGGCCGCGATCCCCCAACTCGACCAGGGCGAAATCGTAGTCGTGCAGGGCAGTCCGGAACGGATTTCCGCGCTCGCTCCCATCGACGCGGAAACCGGTATCTACCTCTACAATGCGCGTAACACCGAAGCATCCATGTTCAATTCCTGGGCGCGGGCGCAAGCCATCGCTGCAGCTTACGATTCGCTGACCAAGGACGCGCGGACGCTGCAGTTGCGCTTTAACATCGCGCTCGTTCTGGTGAGCCTGGTGCTGGTCGGGCTTGCGATTTGGTTTGCCCTTCGTTTTGCCGATCGCCAGGTGGAGCCCCTTACCGATCTGGTCGGCGCCGCACGAAAGGTGGGGCAGGGCAACTTCTCACTGCGGGTCGAGGGCCGCACGGGCGCCGACGAGATCGGTTTGCTCAACAGAGCCTTCAACCGCATGACCGCGCAGCTTGAAAAGCAAACCGACGACCTTGTCGCAGCCAACCGTCAGCTCGACGACAGGCGCGCCTTCACCGAAGCCATCCTGGAATCCGTTAGTGCGGGTGTGATTTCCGTCGACGAAGACAGCCGCGTTACCCTGATGAACGGTCCGGCGCACAAGCTGCTGGCCCAGGATGAGAATATGGATCTTGTTGGCCACTCCCTGAGCGAGCTTTCGCCGGAAATCTGCCAGATGGTTCGGGAAGATCAGGAACGCGCTATCGTCAGCCACGCGAAGGGTGCGGAATTGTTGACCCTGGCCGTCAAGGTGGCTCCGGGAAGCAGCGGCCATGTCATCACGTTCGAGGATATTACGAGGCAGTTGCTCGATCAGCGTCAGGCGGCCTGGTCCGACGTCGCGCGGCGAATCGCGCATGAGATAAAGAATCCACTGACGCCGATCCAGCTTGCAACAGAGCGTCTCAAACGGCGTTATCGCAAGCAGATCGAAACCGATGAAGGCGAACTGTTCGATGAGCTGACGAGCACGATCGTCCGCCAGGTCGGCGACCTCAGAAAGATGGTCGACGAGTTTTCATCATTTGCGCGGCTGCCCAAGCCGGTGTTCCGCTCCGAAGATGTCGTGGATCTCGTGCGGCAGTCGGTGTTCCTCCAAGAAGTCGCGCATTCCGGGATCGAATTCAAAGTTGCGAGCGCCGAGCTCGAAAATCGCATGCTCAACTGCGACCGGCATCAGCTGGGCCAAGCCATGACCAATGTACTCAAGAACGCGGTCGAAGCGGTGGAAGCCCGCGCTGCCGAAGCGATGGGGGAATATGCCGGCCAGGTATACGTCGCCCTTGAACCCGACGGCGAATTGGTTGCGATCACGGTCGAAGACAATGGCATCGGGCTGCAAATGGAACGGGACCGCCTGACAGAACCCTATGTCACGACTCGCGAGAAAGGCACTGGCCTTGGCCTCGCGATCGTGAACAAGATCGTCGACGAGCACGGTGGAGACATGAGTTTCGCCACGAGTGAAAGTGGCGGAACGAAAGTGATCCTCCGTTTCGCGCGCGACCCCCAGATTGCCGAAAGCGAAGCCGTATGACCCCGAACGAGAATTGCCACCCCCAAGGAGCTGCCCATGGCGCTTGAAATCCTCATAGTCGACGATGAACGCGATATTCGCGAGCTGGTGTCCGGCGTATTGGGCGACGAAGGTTATGTATGCCGTACAGCTGCGGACAGCACGGGGGCCCTTGCCGCGATTGACGAACGGCGACCGAGCCTCGTCCTGCTCGACGTCTGGCTGCACGGGAGCGAGATGGACGGGCTGGAACTGCTCGACGCTATCAAGGCACGCGAACCCGATCTGCCGGTCATCATCTTCTCGGGCCATGGTAATATCGACACCGCGGTCGCGGCCGTTGGTCGCGGGGCTATGGATTTCATCGAGAAGCCGTTCGAGGCGGAACGTCTGTTGCTGTTGGTCGAGCGTGCCACTGAAACAGAGCGTCTCCGAAGGGAAAACACTCGACTGCGCGAAGGCAATTGGGGCAGCACCGAATTCACCGGGAATTCCTCGGCAATCAACACAGTGCGCGCCACACTCAAACGCGTGGCCAACACAGGCAGTCGGGTCCTGATCTCGGGTCCACCGGGAGCCGGCAAGGAAGTTGCGGCGCGCTTGCTCCACGCATGGAGCACCCGATCGGACAAGGCATTCGTGATCGTGAATTCCGCACGGATAACGCCGGAGAGATTCGAGCAGGAACTCTTCGGTGAAGAAGCCGACGGCAAGCAGGTCCGCCCGGGCCTGCTGGAAATGGCCGATGGCGGGACGCTGTATCTCGACGAAGTCGCGGACATGCCGCTGCATACGCAGGCGCGGATTCTGCGCGTTCTCACCGAACAGAGCTTCGTCAGGGTAGGGGGCTCCCGTCAGATTGGCGTCGATGTGCGGGTGGTCTCCTCCACTTCGCGCGATCTCGCCGAAGAGATGGAGGAGAAGAGGTTTCGAGAGGACCTGTTCTACCGCTTGAATGTGGTGCCGGTGACCATCCCGTCCCTGGCCGATCGAAGAGACGACATTCCGGCACTCGCGGAGCACTTCTTCACGCGCTATTCCACCGATCAGGGTATTTCCCCCCCTGTCATTTCCGAAGAAGCCATGGCGGCCCTTCAGTCCTACGATTGGCCCGGCAATGTCCGGCAACTTCGCAATGTGGTTGAACGAACCATCATCATGACCCCGCGTGAGCGGCTCGAGGTGGTCGAACCCGATATGCTTCCCAGCGAGATAACGGGCGGCCGGCTTGCGGCTGCAGGACAGGGACTGTCGGCTATGATGGGCGTCCCGCTGCGCGAAGCGCGTGAGAGTTTCGAGCGCGAGTACCTTACCATCCAGATCCGACGGTTTTCCGGTAACATCTCGAAAACGGCTACATTCATCGGAATGGAGCGATCCGCCCTGCATCGCAAGCTGAAGCTGCTTGGCATGGCGGAACGACGCGAAGCCGTAAGGAAGGAATGATCGGGCCCGAAGACCGGGGCAGGGTGCGACAACAATAGTTGAGTAAAATTCAAGCATTGCTCGCATGAACGGCAACCGCCATTATATGGATATTGGCGTAGCAACGGGTGGGCTGTTGCATATGCCAAAAACGCGGACCGTAAGAACGGCCGCCAAAAACAGGAGCATATCACATGTCCAATGGGCGGACCCTCTCGCCGCGCCCCGCTACGAGCGTCCCCGCTGAAGACATCGCCGGCGGCGGCGGTGGAAAAGGCAGCCAGCAGGGCAACCTGCAAGACGCATTCCTCAACCTCCTGCGCAAGAACAAGACCCCCGTGACGATGTTTCTGGTCAAGGGCGTCAAACTGCAGGGGATCGTTACCTGGTTCGATAATTTTTCGATCCTGTTGCGACGCGATGGCCAGTCTCAACTCGTCTATAAACACGCCATCTCGACGATCATGCCGGGCCAACCGGTCGATGCGGGTCAGTTCCAGAATCGCGCCGGGAGCAAAAAGCAAAGGCTTCTCCAGGACGTCTTCCTCAGTCGAGTGAGCGAGGCGCACGTCCAGGTGACGATGTTTCTCGTCAACGGGGTGATGCTGCAAGGCCGTATCGCATCGTTCGACTTGTTCTGCATGCTGCTTGAGCGCGATGGCGCGGTGCAATTGGCTTACAAGCATGCGGTTTCGACAATCCAGCCCGCCACCCCGGTCGACCTCAGCGATCATGAAGATGCAGACGAGGGATCGGCAGGCTGAGCTTCGACGATGACCTGATGGATGAGGTGACCCGCGGTGCGCGGGCCCTGATCCTGTGTCCGGATATCAGGACTCTGAGATACGATCTCGGATCGGATGAAAGACTGGCCGAAGCGGAAGGCCTGGCTCTCGCAATCGGCGTGATCGTGGCGCATTCGGCGATCCTGCCCGTGCGGCAGATGCAGCCGAATACGCTATTCGGCTCTGGCCAAGTCCGCAACATTTCTACCTGGTGTGAACAGCACGAAGCCGAACTTGTGGTCGTCGACGGCGCGTTGACACCGATCCAGCAGCGCAATCTCGAGGAAGCGCTCAAGCGCAAGGTTATCGATCGGACGGGCCTTATCCTTGAGATCTTCGGAGAAAGGGCCGCCACCGCCGAGGGCAGGCTGCAGGTGGAACTTGCCCATCTCGACTACCAGCAAAGCCGGCTCGTACGCAGCTGGACCCACCTCGAACGGCAACGGGGCGGCTTCGGTTTTCTCGGCGGGCCCGGCGAAACCCAGATCGAAGCCGACCGGAGAATGATCCGTCAACGAATGGCTCGTCTGCGGCGGGAACTCGAGCAAGTGCGCAAGACCCGCGCCTTGCACCGCGAGAGGCGGGGAAGGGCACCATGGCCCGTGATTGCCCTCGTCGGGTACACCAATGCGGGGAAATCGACGCTGTTCAATCGAATGACCGGTGCGGAAGTGATGGCGGAGGACCTGCTCTTTGCGACCCTAGACCCGACCATGCGCGCGATAAGCCTGCCGGGCGTGGAGAAAGCGATCCTGTCGGACACCGTCGGGTTCATTTCCGATCTCCCGACGCAGCTTGTCGCCGCCTTTCGGGCGACGCTCGAGGAAGTGACCGGGGCGGATATCATTTGTCACGTTCGGGACATCTCCAACCCGGCTCATGCCGCACAAAAGAAGCAAGTCATGGAGGTCCTTGGCGATCTTGGCGTTGTCGATCCGGACACCGGTGAGAGCAATATCCCCATTGTCGAAATCTGGAACAAGGCGGATTTGCTGGACGCAGAGGCGGGAACGGATCTGCGCGAAGCCGCCGAAGTGCAGGGCGCAATCATGATCTCTGCCGCAACAGGAGAGGGGATCGACGATTTCGGCGCTCGGATCGCGGAGCTGCTCACCCAAAAGGCTGAAGAAATGACCGTCACCCTCCCAGTGACCGACGGCCGCAGGATTGCATGGCTGCACGCTCACGGAGACATAATTGAGGAGGCCGATGCGGGGATGGACGAAAATGGGCCATTGCGGCGAATAACCGTTCGGTTGAACCCGAAGGAAATGGGTCAATACCAGACTCTATAAGACTGATTTTCCGTTCTTTTCGGTACGTTTGACGCGTTGCCAGAGATCCTCCTGTTCCTCCAGGGAAAGATCGGGGAAGCTTCCTTGCGCCTCGTCTTCCATCGCTCGAAACCGGCGCTCGAATTTCAGGTTCGCTTCACGCAGAGCATCCTCCGCGCTCATCCCGTGGGCGCGTATGAAATTGACCGTAGCGAACAACAGGTCACCAGCTTCCTCCGCGCGGTCTTGCTCGGAAATGGCACCCTTAAGTTCCTCGATTTCCTCGATTATCTTTGCTTCGGACCCATTCGGATCTGGCCAATCAAATCCCGTCCGCGCTGCACGCTTCTGGAGCTTCTGAGCTCGCATCAAGGCCGGTAACGCCAAGGCGACGCCATCCATCGCGCTGGTCGCACCTTTCTGTTTGCGTTCGGATTCCTTCAGGTTTTCCCAGCGAACTTCGCCCATGGAGCCGCCTTCATCTCCGAAAATGTGCGGATGACGCGTTTCCATCTTGTCGCCGATCGATTGCGCGACGTCTTCAAAATCGAACAATCCGGCTTCTTCCGCCATTCGCGAATGAAACACGACCTGGAGCAGGAGGTCGCCGAGTTCGCTCCTGAGATCCTCCATGTCGTTTCGCTGGATCGCATCGGCGACTTCGTAGGCTTCTTCGATGGTGTAGGGTGAAATTGTCTCGAAGCTCTGTGCAAGATCCCATTCGCAACCGCCGTCGGGACTGCGCAGGCGCGCCATAATCGAAAGCAAGCGGTCGATTGGCTTCGATGGGGCGCTTTCTTTCATATCGATCCTTGAGAATGATAATATATATTATGTTAAATAAATTTTAGGCTGCAACGGCGACCATTCGACCCACCCTTCAAGCCGACATCTGCAAGCCATCATATCCGACTACGACGTTACCAGGCACTTCCGAAACGAGAGTTTGGTAATCCATACTCTTGTCGAGATGACTCAAGACGAGCTTGCGCGCATCGCACCGTTCCGCGAGATCCAACGCCATCGCGAGATGCGCGTGCGTAGGATGCGGTTCCCTGCGCAGGCAATCGCTGACCAGAATGTCTACGTTGTCGAACAAATCCACCATTTCGTCGGAGATTGCGCTGAAATCCGTGGCGTACCCAATTGACTTGCCTTCGCAGTCAAAACGGAATCCCGTCGTTTCGCCGGTACCATGCTCCATCTGGCACCATTCGACACCGAAGCCCGCCACAATCCTGAGACGGTCCAGCGTTTCGAGATTCACGATCGTTGGATAGCCATCCTGTCCCGCAAACACATATCCAAATCGCTGCCGCAGCCTGCGGACCGTTTCGCTCGATGCGTATCCCGGCAGCGGTCCTCCGCGACCGTAGCGCAAGACCCGAAGGTCATCGATTCCATGGCAATGATCCGCATGATCATGCGTCCAGAAAATCGCATCGACCGTTGGAATGCGGTTGGCCAGGAGTTGTGCCCGGCAATCCGACGAAGTGTCGACGAGAAGCCGCGCGCCCGCATCGTTTTCGATCACTATCGAAACGCGCGTCCTGCGGTTCCTGGGTTCGTTGGGATCGCATTCGCCCCAGTCACCCGTCCCGTCTTTTCCACCCACACGCGGAACGCCCGTCGACGTGCCGGAACCAAGCATGATCAATTTCACAGCATGGCCTTGTCGAACAGTCGAATGAAATTGTCGGTCGTTTGCTCCGAAAGACGCTCTAGTTCGACCTCGCGCAAGTCCGACACAAACTGCGCCGTGTCGGCAACAAATGCCGGCTCACACTTTCGCCCGCGATGCGGGACAGGCGCAAGGAAAGGACTATCGGTCTCAACCAACAGGCGATCCTCCGGAACATCCTTCGCAACTGATTGCAATTCCTTGGCATTCTTGAACGTCACAATTCCGGAGATCGAGATCGTCAGCCCAAGATCCAGGACCTTTGCAGCAAAGTCCGCCGAAGCAGTGAAGCAGTGGATCAGGGCCGGAAACGCGCCCTTCTCCATTTCATCCGACAAGATCTGGAAGGTATCGTCTTCGGCATCGCGGGTGTGAATGATAACTGGCAGTCCGGTCTCGCGCGCCACATCGATATGCATCCGAAAAAGCTTCGCCTGCGTCGTTCGATCGGAATGCTCGTAGTAGTAGTCGAGCCCCGTCTCCCCAATCCCGATAACGCGTGGATTTTCGGTGGCCTCGAACAGAACTGCTCGGCCCAGATCGTCGTGCGCGTCCGCTTCGTGCGGGTGAATTCCCACGCTTGCAAACACGTCGATCTCACGCGTGGCCGTTGCGACGACCTGATCCCATTCACTGTGTTTGGTCGAAATGTTGAGAAAGGCCCCTACCCCAGCATCGCGCGCCCTCGACAGCACGCCGTCCTGATCTTCGACCAGGCCTTTGTACTCCAGATGGCAATGACTATCGACCAGCATCTCTAGGCCTCTGGCAATTCTAGACGGGGAAACAATGGCTTGGGTGCGGTAATTCGGAAATCGGATTCAGCCAGTGGTGAATACCAATGGCTGCGGATCCCCGCGTAAGTCCGCAGATGGGGATCGATGCCCATCGTTTCCAGCAATCGCTCTGCACTGGCCGGAATGACTGGCTGAATTGCAACCGCCAATTGCGCAATGCAGATATACAGCGTCGCCAACACGGTTTGCATACGTTCCGGATCGGACTTGCGCAAAGCCCAAGGTGCCTCCGCATCGATGTAAGCATTGCAGGCAAAAACCGCTTTCAGCCAGGCCTCCACCGCTTGTTGCAGGGCCAGAGCCTCGAAACCTTGTGGGATTTCCTGATGGATTGCGCGATCTACGGCCTCGAACAGTGCGCTGTCCGCTTCGGTGTGCCCGTAGATCTCCGGCAGGCTACCAGCCAGATTCTTGGCGATGAAACCCAGCGTACGCTGCGCAAGATTTCCGAATGCGTTGCCCAACTCCCCATTGGTCCGTTCGACTATCGCCTCGGGTGAGTAGCTCCCGTCCTTTCCAAACGCCACTTCGCGCACCAGAAAATAGCGCAGCGCATCGACGCCGAATTGCTCCGCCAGAGCCAATGGATCGGTCACGTTTCCAAGCGACTTGGATTCCTTCTGCCCGCGATTGAGCAGGAAACCGTGCCCGAACACTTTCTTCGGCAGCGGCAATTGAGCGCTCATGAGAAATGCCGGCCAGTAGATCGTGTGAAAGCGCACGATGTCCTTGCCGATCAGATGGACATCGGCGGGCCAGAACCGGCCCATATCTTCAGTTTCATCCGGAAATCCGAGCCCAGTCAGGTAGTTGGTTAGCGCGTCGACCCAGACATACATCACATGGTTGTCGCTCTCGGGCACCTTGACGCCCCAATCGAAGCTTGTCCGACTGACGGAGAGATCGCGGAGACCTTGCTCAACGAAGGCGATCATCTCGTTGCGCCGACTTGCCGGCTCAAGAAAGCCCGGAGTGCGCAGCAACTCCAACAGCCGATCCTGGTACTTGGACAGCCGGAAGAACCAGCTTTCCTCAACCGTCCACTCAACAGGCGTTTGCTGCGGGGAAAGCTTTGTTCCTCCCTCCCCTTCGATTAGCTCGCTCTCGTCATAATACGCTTCGTCGCGAACCGAATACCAACCTTCGTAGCGATCGAGATACAGGTCGCCGGCGTCGCTCATGCGCTGCCAGATGCCCTGACTTGCACGGTGGTGCTCTGGCTCCACAGTACGAATGAACCGATCATAGCTGATATTCAGGGCATCGCACATGTCCCGAAAATAGCCCGACATTTCATCGGCGAGCTCACGCGCCGTCTTGCCCTGTTCTTCGGCTTTCCGAGCCATTTTGAGCCCGTGCTCGTCGGTGCCGGTCTGGAACCGGACGTCCCTCCCCTGCAAGCGCTGAAAACGCGCGATTACATCCGTGGTGATAGCCTCATAGGCATGTCCGATGTGAGGCCGGCCATTCGGATAACTGATTGCCGTCGTAATATAGTAGGGGTCAGCCATGGGCCGGTTCGCTAGCGGCGCTGGCATTCACAAGCAAGGTGCCGATTTCGAGAACAAGCAGCCCGGTGTCGAAGTTGTAGCTCGGCGCCTGTGCGGCGAGCTTGACCAGCTCCGCATGCGCCGCGATCAACCGTTCACGATGAAGCGCGGAGTTTGACGACCGGGCGGCATCGGCAACCATTCCCCTCGCAAGGTCGAGAACCGCTTGCACGCGCGCCCGATCGGCCCGGGGACCGACGAGGC
>JASJDE010000055.1 GCA_030065195.1 Erythrobacter sp.
AAGGATCGGAAATTCGAAGGTTTCGGTGGAAGTCGGAAATGCGATCGGATTGGCCAACTGTGCCTCCATGGTTCATGCGAAATGCGTGAGCAAAAGTGCATTGGATTGATCGAATGTCCCGACCTGTCTGACCCACAATGGTCCGGCTCCGTACAGGCTCATCAACTCGACGCGATCGCCAAGCGAAAACTCGATCTCAGGTAAGTTCACCGCCCAGGTCCGGTGCGGACTGGCGGGCGGTCCAAACCCGACGAGATAGCTTTCCTGCTCTTCGACCAGTGGGGTTTCCACATAGTCCTTCCACATCCATTGGCCGCGCGCGCGCCTCGTCCAGCAAAGTCTCCAAGCTTGCGCTTGGTCGATCGATATCTTGGGATGGACCGGGACGAGCGGTCGCAGTGTGCCCCCTGGGTTTCGCAATGTCGCATATGCCGGCGATTGATCGCCGCGACCGATTGCCGCAATCCGGCTTCCGGGACCTGCGGCCACCCGGGCAGGATCGAGCGCTGTGAGTCTGTCATCGACAAAGGCGATTTCCGTTCCCGCCGAGTGCGCATGCATGGCATATTCTTCGGTGCCGGCCCGCCCCCGCAACAGGCCGGAAATCCGCCAGAATCCGTCGCTCAATTCCTGCGCATTTGCGAATTGCAAGACTTCGCTACCAAGCGACAATCGATTGTATCCCGCAGCAAGCCCGGCAAGGTCGTTCGACTGCAACGCGAGGTCTTCGCCGACCAGCTGCACTGTCAACTCCGCGCACGGCTCGAATAGTGCGGAACTGGACGGCGCGAGATCCTCGATCAGTGTCCCGAAAACGGCCCGTCTTGGCCCGACCGACCCGATCCGCACCAGCGTTGAACCTTGTTCGGAGTAAAGCGCCGCACCCCGCCATGCGCCATTTTCCGAAGACCCTGCTGCGAATATGCGGGGTTGATCTGCGGTGCCGGTTCCGTCGGATGGGAGTTCGAGAAATTGCAGGCGTGTGGGTGTGAGTGGCAAATCGTCGGGGGGGACCAGCTGGCCCGCTTCGCTGGCGACGGGAGCTGCAGGAGCCGGAGGCGCGCGCTCCAGACTCAGTTCGATACCGGTGTCCAACCATTCCCAGGCTTTCACGATCCAGCTTCCGGGAGTATCGGGCAACTTGACGATCGTGCCGGGTTGTATGGCGGGATTGAGCTGAGCCACCCGCCATTGCACCGTCTCGCGTTGCCATCGCGCGCGCTGGGCGTTCGCATTGGCGAGCTGCCTGGCTCCCGATGAAGAGAGCGTTGCGGGCAGATCGATGACCCTTTCCCGCCCATTTGGTCGACTCCCGATGGCGCGCTGCACACTCGGCTGATAGTCGCGCTGTTCATCGTAATATCGCACCGCGAGCGGGGCAGACTGCGAGTCTTCGATCCTTTGTTTGGTTCGTTCTTCGCTATCGGTATCGGTTGTTCCGGCGAGCTCTGCAGAAAGGATCTGGACGGGTTCACTCTGCGACGGTTCGGTCGAAAGTGAGAAACCGTCGCCGCTCGTCACGCAGAATAGCGGCAGCACCTGGTCGATCGCGGACAACGATGCAGCAACCGTTCCGCCTTCATCCGAAAATCCGAGAGCATGCATGATCCGGTCTGCGGGAGCCGTTCCGGATGCTTGCGGAGCGATCTGTCCGAGTGTGACTCGCCGGTCTGCATCTGCGATGATTTCGAATGTCAGCGCCGGGATACGGTTCCCGAAATCGGCCAGATCCAAGTCTTCGAAGACGACATAGGCACAATCCCTAAAAGCGGGTGATTGCGCGCCGCGATCCGCCGCGATCAGGGGATCGACGGGCTGATCTCCATAGCCGAGATACGTCCGCAATGCCCCTCCAACCTTCAGGTCTTCATTTGCGCCGCGCAAGAGGTTCCCATCCGCCCAGATCCTCCCGAGGCGGGCGATTGGCGTGCTCGAAAGAGCGACCGCGAAGGATGCTGAATAGGTGTAGACCGTTGTCGAAGGTTGACCCTTGCCGCCCTCCTGCGAGGAGCTTTCGATGAGGTCGGTTGCCCAGATCACGGATCCAGCCACCCGCATTTGTCCGAAGACCCTCTGGATCGGCTGTCCGTAGCTGGACGTCGTGACGGCCAGCTCCTTGAGGCGGGGGCCGTCTCGCGAGCCGCTTCCGAAAACGGCGTTGTCGATTTCCTTGCCCAGCAGTGACCCTGCAGCTAGGCCTATCGGTCCGCCCAATGCACTGCCGACGGCGGATAAGACGATGGTTGCCATTCACCTGTTCCTCGAACTGTCATCAAGTCGCCAACGCGTCTTGGGAACCGCCATGGATCCAAGAGGCTGCCGGACAATTCGTCCCAGCCCGGCGTGCGCGTGAACGACGCTGTTTTCCGATGCGAAGACCGCGAGGTGGCTCTGTCCCGCGCCGGGTGCGAGAAGCAGGACATCGCCGGGCAGCATTTCGCCGTGGACGGGTTGCAGGCCCGCTTCGTCGGCACAGCCGATCCATTGATCGATCGACGAGTTGCGCAACCGATAGCCGACAGGCGCACGCACTGTCCGTCCTATCCCTTCAAGGCTGCACGCAATGTGCCCCACGCAATCGAGCCCGGATTTCGGGTCTCGGCCATACAGGCGGAAGCGAACGCCAATGAAACTTGCTGCGGCTTGGGCAAGCCTCGCGCCCTCGCAATTCATCCCGATGCCTGGCCATAGCGTGCCAGAAGATCATTGCCTGGCAGGAACGGTTCGCCCCGGAAGTTGGCGGCGTTACCGAACCGGTCTGCGCAGGTCGCATGCGTATGATCGCAGCCTTCGCGGAGCTCGATCCGGGTTCCCGGTTCGGTGCCTTCGACCAGCTGTCGATCGAGCGTGAGTCCTTGCCCGTCGGCGCCGACGATGCCGAATGTCAGGCCAATCTGGGGGCCGGCCAGAAATCGCAAGTGCCCGTCGACGTAATCGTCCGGCTGAATTCCATCGACGGTGACCGCATTGGCATCGACATCGATGGTCGCGACAAGTCGTATCGTCGTGAACCGCGTGGCCGAGATACCGCACCGCGGACCGCAGAACAGGGCTCGACAGGTCGGGCTTGTCCGCGGAACGAGATCTTCGTCGAGCTGTCGCTTGGCCGAACGCAGTTCGGCGGTGAAGCTGCGCCTGTCATCTTCGATCCGTCCGATCTTGCCCGAATAGACCAGATGGTTTTCAAGTTCTTCCCAATCGACCGCGCCGATTTCGATCGCGGCGTGATCGAACAGTCCGGCTGCCAGGTCCCTTTCCCGGATCGTTGCATGGGTCAGCGCGCCGCGAACTTCGGCGCTGTCCTCGCTCAGGTTGGAAGTGAGACGGATTGCCGCAGGCACCATCCCCGGGGCCGCTCGATGCCTGATCCCGCCGAAAGCGAGGTCGCGATCGTGGCTCGTGAATGCAAGCATGACACCATCACGTCGGTACACGCGCCAGAAGGTGGCGACCGTATCGAGCTCGCGGTCGAAGAAGATACGCATCAGCTTGTCTCGCGCAACTCAATCAGCGGAATGCTTGGTGCTTCGCCGGCGGCAAAATCGACGCCCGAAACATCGATCCTGTCCTCGGCAAATCGGACTGGGACGTCGAACAGGAAGCCTGCGCGGATCTCCGCATTCTCGGGAGGGGCTGCATCGAAGCGAAGCACTCCGCGCTCCCCGATCGTCCAGCCAGGGGTTGTCGCGCCGTTCACGCTGACCGCCAGCGTTTCCACACGCGGCCGCGTGATCGGACGGATCTGCGGTTCATCGCCGTTGCCATAAGCCTTTACAAGCTGGAAATCGGCGGTCGAGCCGTCTCCCACCCCAAGCAATTGATCGTGCGGGGTCGGCGTTCCCGTCATTCCATTGGAGCTATGGTCGAAGGGATCGCTGATGCGGAATCCTCGCGCCGCGCCGCGACGGGCACGGAAGAATGCGATCAACTCCGCAAGCTCGGCTTCGGAGCGGATTCCCGGTCCGACATCGAAATGCACTCTTGCATCCGCCCACAGCGAATTGCGTTGTTCATGGCCAGACGCGGTAACCGTGACCGAGGTCGAGAATTCGGGCGCGACAGCGGTGCTGCGTCCGAGCGCAAAAGGGTAGAGCACATCGTCGAAGGGTTCCATCGTGTCCTCGGCTGTTGGAGGGAGTCGGGTGTAGCCATCGCGCACAACCTGCGGCAGCGCCCAGACATATCGGCGCGACACGCCGCGCTGCGCGGCTTCGTCGAGGCCGGCGTCGATCCGCGCCCAGAATTCTTCGGCATCGGACGGATCGAGCACGAATCCGGCAAGATAGTCCTGGTCTGCAAGCGCATAGCCAAGCCGTGCATCGACGAATTGGTAGGCTGCGCGACGCAGCGCATCCGCCCCTCCCGTGAGCCAATCGTAATCTTCGAGTTGGAGCCGATCGAAGGCCGGATGGGCCCAGCCAGTCGGCAGGTTTGCACGATACTGTTCGGGCGTCACCGGATCGAGAATGGTGGGAGTGAAGGCAAGCAGGAGCACTTCTGCCTCCGCGCTGGCCCGGTTGCGGATTGCACTCGTCAGGTCGGCGGTCGATCGCGCCAGCACCGTGCCCGCTTGTTCGAGCAGCGCGATCTGGTCGCTTTCGAGCGGAACGCGAATGTCGTCGATCATGGGCGGTGCGCCGCCGAACTCCACTTGGGCAGCGTTGTCGTAGAGACAGATCTCGCCGCTCCCCGTCACCCACCACCACGGCTCGCCGATCTGTATCCGGACCGGCAATTGCGCCTGCTCCAGCAAGTCGACAAAGGCAGTGGCCGAGTCCGTTAGCCAGGCCATCGCTGCGGTGTTTGCCGGAGAGAGCAATGTCGACGGTGGGATCCAGCCTGTGAGAGCCGGGTCGCCATTGCCGGTGCGCTGCTTCCAGTCGTCGGGGCAGAAGGCGTCGAACAGCTCGTAGGAGATCGACCCGATCGCCTCGAATTCGTTTTGGCGGCATGTTTCGAAAAAGCTCCGATGCCAGGCGTTGGCCGGTTCGCACAGTTCGCCAGCCTCGGGTACACGCAGCTCGCCGCCGGGCTGCCTTGCGAGCCGCATGAAGTGGCTCATTCCCACGTAGTGGATGAGGTCGTCGCGGTAGCCGAGCCCAACAATGTTTCGTAGCAGCCGAGCGGGCGTCTGATTGAACGCATCGTCGTAGGCCGTCGCGATCCGCTCGCCATGCAGGGGCATCCGGACGTCGCCGATCTCGAGCATCGAACGCTGTCCATCGGAGTTGATGTCCGAAAGGATCGCATGGCCATTGAAGCGAGAGGGCAAGGGCGACGCGCTGTTGGGGGAGTATTGCGGTGCGACCAAAGAAATGAACATTCGTTCGATAGTCTTCGGATTGACCGGTTCGCCCGGCAGCGAAAACCCGCCTTCGAGACTTGAAAACGGCAGGGTGATCCGCGCGTCTTCGGGCGTCCCTTCCGCATAATTCCAGAGTCGTACGTACCAGGTCTTGGGCTGATCCGTCGCGTCAAAGCCTTCGATCGTCAGTGTCGGTCCGTTGGGCTGGTCGAGCGGGATGATCCCGGAAGACTGCCAGCGAAAGCTCAACGTCGTATGCGAGTAGTCACGGTCGGTTTCATAGGCGAGCAGTGGATGATCGAGCGAGTCGACGCTGTCCCAGATCAGCCCGACCAGCTCGCCTTCGTGATGCAGTTCGACATCGACCCGCAAGGAATCCGGACCCGTGGTGACCACAGAAGCCATCGCGGGACGCGGAAAATTCACCGTCCAGAACCTTGGATCGAAACGCTGGATGTAGCTCGATTCCTGAGCGTGACGCCGTTGCGCCAGCCAAAATGCCATGGGTCGACCTCCGTCTAGCTGTTCTGGATTGCGCGGCGCACGGCGCTGGCGACCTGGCGCGACGAACGTTGCATCGCGGTGGGCGCGGCGGTGCCGCGGGGAGTTGCGAGTTGGATTGCTACCCGTACGTCTCGTCCGCTGCGATGGATCGATTCGTTGGCCTCGACGCGGCCTGACGTGGTCGGGACGAAGACTTCCGGTCCCCGCTCACCGACGAGATAGCCTCTTCCTGGCGAGACTGGGCCACCGGTTGCCCTTCCTGGAAGGCCCAGCAGGACACCGAGCGACTGGCCGAGCAGGCCGCCCAATCCTCCGCCCTGCGAGCCGCCGAAGAGCGATCCCAATCCCGCGTTCAGGGCATGGGACGCGATTTCGTCCAACGAACGCAGCGCGATCTTCTTGAGGTCGTCGAAGCCGATACTCCCACGTCGCAATGCGGATAGCAGGCTGCGTTCGAGCACGCCGCCCGCCTTGCTGAATCCGTCCACCAGCGTCGTGTCGAGTGCACTTCGCATCGTCTCGACATCCGCGGCGAAGCGATCGGTCGTCGCGCGTACATCGATCACCAACTCATCGAGATTGTCATCCATCTTTGTCGCGCTCCATCAGTTGGGCGATGAGTTCGCGGCTGGGACCCGCACTCATGCCGGGTGGTTCCGGGTCGCGAAGGGTCATCAGAAGTTCTTCCGGTGTCGCCTGCCAGAATTCATTCGGGCTCCACCCCAACAGCCGTGCCGCGACATTGAACCATCGGGTGGCGGAACCGCCAAAGCCGTCGGTCATTGGCGACCCTGCAGCACCTGGGCGAGGATTACGCGCACCGGTTTAGTCGCTGCGATCAATCCCTCATCGAGGATCGCGGCCCCCACGGCTTCGCGTTCCTGACGGGTTTCTCCATCCATGCAATGCCATAGCAAGGCCGTGATTTCGGTGAGCGTGAGCGCGCCTTCCGAGGCACGCTCGACCAGAGCGAACAGGGATCCCAGCTCCTGCTCGGCGGCGACGAGCGCTTCGAAACTCGGTCGGAGTGTGTAACTCACGCCGCCGATCGAGAACTCGGCCTCGCCGCGGAAAGTGTTGGCTGGCTTGTTCATGCAGAAACGACCGGACCCGAACTTTCCAACTGCAGCGTGTAGTTGCGCTCGCCGTTGAAATCGCCCGAATAGTCGAGCCGTTGGACAAGGAATCGGCCGCGCAGGCGCTCGCCATCCTCGAAGGACAGTTCGTAGTCGTCCAGCGTCCCCGCCAACGCATGGCCGCGCACGGCGTTCTCTGCGCCGCTGCCCAGGAATATGCCTGCCGCGCTTACCGATACCGAGCGCGTCCCCGCTCCCGATAGCAGGTCGCGCCAACCACCCGACCCCTTATGCGTAACCACCACCGTATCGCCGTTGATGCTCATCTGTGTTGTGCGCAATCCGGCGACGGTCTCGTAGGAAACTGGGCTTCCTCCATCGCCGATCTTGAGCAGGAAGGCGGATCCATTCTGGGCGGGCATAGTGCTTACTCCGTGAGGGGTTCGAGAATGCGGAATCGGAATTCGAGCAGCGCTCCGCGCAGGTTCTGTTCGCGCCGCTCGCTGCGCGCCCGCAGGAAGCGGATCGATGCGACTTCAAAGCCCGATTGGAACGGTGGCAGGTCGAGGACGCGGCGCTCGATCGCTGCCAGCTGGTTCGCGTCGGCATCGGGTCGGTCGGCGCGGCTTTCGAGCTCAAGCGCGATTCGAATCTCGCGACCGGACCTATCCTTGGTTCCCCAATCGACCGAAGCGCTTGCGGCGATGCCAAGCCAGGGCGCAGTGGCCGCGAGAGGGCTTTCCTCTTCGATCGCATTGATCGACGCAAGCGCGGGGTCGTCGCGCAGCCACATGACCAACTCTGCACGCAGAAGATTTTCCATGGCTTTCACTCCGGGCCAAGATCGGGCCACAGCGCGGCTGCGGAATGCCAGCGGTGATCGGCGTTGCGCAGGGCTTGCTTCAGGCGGGCGCTGCGATCTCGGCCACGGCTTGCGGCGCGAGCCGAAAGATCGCGGTCAAGGGCGCGACGGGCGATCGGATCGATTGAGGCTTCGATCACAAGAGCCTCATCGCGCGCCATGGGCGCCACAATGCAGCGACGCTCGCTGGCGGAGACACGTTCCGTTCGCCGTCGCGATCGCGATAATAGTGGGCGGCGAGGCGAATGATGCCCTGACGCATAGCCTTGGGTACCGACGCCCAATCCGACGCCAGGCCGACCAATAGAGTGACGGCGACGGCCTGTCCGTCGAGATCGAATCTCAAATCGGCGGTAGCGACGCCTTCGTGATCGAGCGCGAATCCATGCCCTTGGCCGCTCAGCGAAGATCGGGCTCCGGCCTGGTCAATCAACTCGGCATTGAGCAGCATTCTCGCCGGTCGCGAGCTGAGCCGATAGCGGCCTTGCTTCACCGAAATGCGTTCTTCGACGGTTTGCTCCAGCGGAGCCCGACCGGTGAATGCCTCGCATGTCGCGAGGCTTGCGGCGAGCAGGTCCGTCAGCATCGCGTCCTCATTGGGTCGGCTGATGCCCAGCCAATCCTTGAATTCGGCCAGCGCAGGACCGCTCAGGTCGGCTGGCTGTACGATAGTCCGCCGCATTGCGGTCTCCCACTGTCTGACAAGAAGTGCACCCGCGCCGCGGTAAGCGGGAGAGGTCCGCAGGCGGCGCGGGTGCGGGGGTCCGGTAAGGGAGAAGGGGGCTCGACCTTGCCGGAAAGCTGGCGAGGCCTAAGCCTCGATCTTCAGCAGCTTGATCGCATTGCTATCGAGCACTTTGCCGCCGACGCGTTTGGTTGCGTAGAAGTGGACGAACGGCTTGTTCGAGAAGGGATCTCTCAGCACGCTGGTCGCGCTTCGTTCGGCGATCAGGTAGCCATGGCGGAAATTGCCGAACGCGATCGGAAAGGCACCGCTGGCAACGTCGGGCATGTCTTCGGCTTCGACCACCGGATAGCCGAGCAGGCGATCGGGTTGACCTTCGACCATGCCCGGCTGCCAGAGGAATGCCCCGTCGGCCGTCTTGAGCTTGCGTACGGTGGCGAGCGTCGCCGAATTCATTACGAAGCTGGCACCTTGGCGATGCCCAGCCTTCATTGTGTGGATCAGATCGATCAGCTTCGCTTCCGGAGCGGCGTCGAAGCCATCGGTATCGCCCGAACCGACATATTGCAGCGTCCCGAACGCACGCGCGCTGTCGTCTACCGTGCTGGTCGGGACCGAGAGAAAGCCTTCGGGTTGATCCAGTCCGCTTCCGCCGACAAAGGCAGCGCCTTCCGCACGGGCGAATTCGATCGCGATTTCGTTGGCCAGCCACGTCTCGATGTCGAAAGCCGCGTCGTCGAGCATAGCCTGGCTGGCTGCCGGGTTGGCGTAAAGATCGCCCGAAGGGGGAGCGATCTCGGCGAAATTCGGCGTATCGGTTTCCGGGCGTCCGGCGGTTTCGCTGACCCAGCCCGATGCGGTGCCCCCAGTGGCGACCAGCTTGCGATAGCCGGACGTCCCGGTCTGGACCACTTGCGCGATCGCGCGGATCGGGCTGATCTCGTGCAATTCGCGAGCGATCATTGCATCGATCTGCTGCGGAACCGCGTATCCGCCATCGGCGGGATTGACCCCGCTGATCGATTTGACCTCGCTTTCGCGACCGCGTCGCAGATAGCCATCGACGAAGCCCTTGACTTCCTGACTGGCTACGGCGCTGCCGCCGATCGCCGGGCGTGCGGCGGCGCGGGAGACTTTGTCGAGGCGCGCCTTAACCTCGTCGACATCCTGCCGCAACGCCGCGACGCTGGCTTCGGTCTGGTCCTGCCGGGCGACGATGTCGAAGCTCTCTTCAAGCCGGTCGTTGGTGTCGGCGGGAACGGTGGGAGTGACGGTGATATCCATGGGGTATTGGGCCTTTCTGTTGGGCATAAAACAGGCCGCCCCAATGGCGGCCGGTCGTGGATCGATTGTGAGCGGCACTAGACGATCAGATGCACGCGCGAGCCGTGTTGAAGCGGGTGGTTGACTAG
Source organism: Erythrobacter sp. (assembly GCA_030065195.1). Classification (GTDB taxonomy): domain Bacteria; phylum Pseudomonadota; class Alphaproteobacteria; order Sphingomonadales; family Sphingomonadaceae; genus Erythrobacter. Next base: position 9,845 of record JASJDE010000055.1, read on the forward strand.
GCTGATTTCGAACAGGTCTATTTCAAACAGCTCGCGTCCCTCTTGCGAATGGCGGGCCGTGCGCGCGCGGTAACCGAAGCTCAGTCCGGTCACTTCCCCGCGGGAAACCTGATCGGCTGCGCGGCTTCCCCCCTTTTCGATCCGGGCGATCACTCGCAGCCCGCGCGCATCTTCGCTGATTGCTTCGACGACCCCTATCTGCTGGTCGGGTCTATGGTGCCACAGTAACGGCAAGGGAGCGGCGCAATCCGCCAGGCTTTGGGCGAATGCGCCGGGACGGATAAGGTCGCGGTCCCCGTCACGAACGTCGAACAATGCGGCGTATCCTGCAAAACGAAGAGGTTGGCCGATCATGATACGAGTTCTCCCACACCAAGGCGAACTGCGATCCCGATCAGAAGCAGTGCCAGGAGCGCCCGTGTCGCCCACTCGATGAAGGCCTTCCAGGCGCTGGTCTTGGCATCGCGCCAGGCGCGCAACAGCTCGCGCAATTCGCCCAGATCGTCTTCGGCTCTCGCATCGCCCAGTCCGAGCCGCACAAGCACGCGATCGGTCGCAAGCTCGCTCGTTTCCTCTACGATGGCCCGCAGAGTAACGATATCGGCCCCGTCCTGCGCTGCCTGCGCCATCAGGTCGGCGAGCATTTCCTCGCGAGTCATTGTGCGACCTCTTGTTCGCCCGTCCCGTTTGGTAGCCCAAGCATCGCGCGCTTTTCGGACGGCGTCAGGAAGTCGGCTTCGGAAACCTGCTTCCAGAGCCTCTCGCGATCTTCGGAAAGCGCGGTCACGCGGTCGAGATCGATGCCAAGGGCTCTGTTCCGGAACCAAGGTGAGAGCCCTTCGCGCAGTGCCGAGAACAGCTTCTCGGCCAGCGGAAGCAGGGTCAGCCGCCACAAGGCGCGATTGGCTTCGCGATAATTCGAATAGGTGTTGTCCCCAGGCAGCCCCAGCAGCATTGGCGGGACCCCAAAGGCCAGCGCGATCTCGCGCGCGGCGGCGCTCTTGAGCGTCGCGAAGTCCATGTCCGAAGGCGACAGCGCCATGTTCTGCCATTTGAGACCGCCATCCAGAAGCATCGGCCGTCCGGCGTTGCCTGCGCCGGAGAAAGCCTGCGACAATTCGGCTTTGAGACGGTCGAACTGATCGGTCGTCAGGCCAGCGCCGTCGCCGGATTCGTAGACCAGCGCACCCGAAGGTCGGGCCGCGTTCTCCAACAGGGCGCAATTCCAGTCGGCGGCCGCGTTGTGGATCGCCACCGCCTGCATTGCAGCCGCCAGAGCGCCTGCACCGTAGTGATCCTCCAGCGGATGCAGCGCCCGCACCGGGATGATGTTGGGCCAGCCGTCCTCGTCTTCGAGGGGCATCTCGATGCTGTCGGCACCGACGCGATATTCATAGGCGTGAGGCCAACCGTCGTCTCCCGCGATGACCGTCACCCGGTCTGGGCGCAGCGCGAACAGTTCGACCGGCTTGCCTTTGGCGTCCTTGACGATCTGCACATAGCCGTTGCCATGCAACAGCAGGTGCGTGGCCAGGGTTTCGACCAACGATTGGCCCGCGCTGGTCGCCATGACAAGCTCAGCCAGCTTCGGTTCGTCGCATGAAAGCGGTGCCTGCCCGACGCCTTCGGAGACGATCCTCACCGCGCGCTGGGCGATTGGATTGCTCAGAAAGCTGGCGCGTACGGCAGTGCCGTACTCGAAATGTCGCCCTTTGCCGCCCCCTTCGAAGCCGGGAATCCAGCCCTGCAGGAATCCCGGGGCAAGCGGCACGCGGCCTTCCTCCCCGCCCTTGAAGGCGGAGAGCAGATTGTCGAGCAATGCCATTGCAGTTCCTTTGCTTTAAATCGTCCGGACGCTTGGGCGCCCTGCGGGCCCCAGCATCAGTTCGGTCATCCCCCAGACGAGCGCATCGGCGCGATCGGGGCTACGTCCGGGGCCGACATACTGTCCCGCAATCATCAACCCGCACATCTGGTCTTCGAGCTGCGGAAAGTTTCCGCAGTGTCGCACTCGTCTGGCGGCATAGAGCGCGGCAACCGGCTCGGCGCGCGCCACTTTGCCGCGGCTGGCATGGACCAGCTTGACCGGCAGCGACGCTTCGGCGGCGCGCAGCACGCTTTCCACCATGGCGCCGCCCTGGTTGGCTTCGGCCACGACCCGGTCGGCTTCCCATTGCGATGCCGCGCTCGCGACCGTGCGAGCCCATTGTTCGGGCTGGGCGCCCGCCAGAGAGCAGTCGGCAAGCACCCGTCCTATCCCGTCCTCGCCTAAGGCGACGACCACGATCCCGCATTCGTCACCGGCAGCGGAAGCCGGCGGATCGACCGCGACGACCACGCGACAATGTTCGGCTGGGGCGCCGCAGTCGCGCACTCGTTCGAGCAGGGAACGAGACCACAAGGCGCCTTCGATATCGTCAAGCAATTCGCCTGCAATTTCCTGCCTTGCAAGTTGGCTCCCGGCGAACTCGCTATCGATCGCTTCGAGATACCGCATCGGGAGGTTGGCCGCATTGTCGTATGTCGATCCACGGGTGATCGCCGTGTCGCCGATGGCTTCCCGATCGACCAGACGCCTTACCAATGGCACCGCGCGCGGTGTCGTGGTGACGGCAATGCGTGGATCTTTCCCTAGCCTCAATCCCATCAGCAAATTGTCCCAACACCGCGTGGCGCGATCATGCGCCAGCGGCCATTTTCCGATCTCGTCACACCAGGCGTGCGAGTTCTGCGGACCGCGAAGGCTCTCCGGCTCCGCCGCCGAATACAGTTGCGCCTGTGCCCCGTTGGGCCAGCGCAGGCGCTTCAGCGATGGCTCGAATTGCGGCCTTCTTTCGGGTGGGCAGCAGGCGATGATACCGCTTTCCCCTTCGACCATTACTGCGCGCGCCTCGGCGAGCGAGGATGAAACCACCGCGATCCGCGCATCGCCGTCGTCCTCCGCTACCTGCCTGACCCATTCCGCTCCGGCGCGAGTCTTGCCAAAGCCGCGACCGGCCATGATCATCCAGATGCGCCAGGCCCCCGACGGGGGCATCTGCGCGTCTCGAGCGAAGAACGACCAGTGATAGTCGAATTCGGCGCGTTCTGGCGCGCTGAGAGCGGCGACGACCCGTCTTCGGACGTCCGCGGTTTCGCCGATCAGCCAGTCGAAGGCGGCGTTCACTTGGCTGAGGCCTTGCGGCGTCTTTCGTCCTGGACTTGCTGTCGGATGGCATCGACCTTTCGATCGATCGAGGCGCGCACTTCGGCGGCGCTCACATTACGCTCTTCTGCCTGCGCGCGCGCCACGGTCTCGCGATGCATCACCAACAGGCGCAATGCGTTGGCGATATCGAACTTCGGCCCATCGGTCTCGGTACCGCTGCGCAGTCGACGGAGGGTTTCCATCTCCAGATGTTCGTACCCTTCGAGAAGGGCCGCGCGCCACTGCTTGGCGAACGCGGGTTCTTCGCGTCGGATCTTGTAGGCGCGGCTGGGGTTGATCCTGGCTTTCTCCGCCGCCTTGGTGACGTTGGAGGTTTCGGCAAGAAAGTCGAGGAAGACCCCGCGCCAATGCCGGTTCAGCGGGCCTGCTTCTCCTTCGGTCAATTGTCGCTTGATCTTGGTCTGGCTCTTGCCGCGCGCTGGCATGCATTTCTCCGGTCATCACAGGGCTGGGCAAAGAAAACGGCAGCGCCGCGAAGTCGGGGCACTGCCGGTTGCGAATCACATTTTTGCGATGATGCCCTCAAGTAACCAAAGAGCGTCACGATGTCAAGCAAAATCACCAAATAGGTTATCAATTGGCTGTTGCGCACTGGGAATCGCTGCCCTAACGCGCCGCAAACATTATAGTGGGCGGTGCCGATGGCGTGGCTGCGTAGTCTTTACAATTGGACGATGGAGAAGGCCGCGCATCCCCAGGCGCAGGTCTGGTTGGCCTTTTTCTGCTTTATCGAAGCGAGCTTCTTCCCGATCCCGCCGCATCCGTTGCTGGGCCTGATGTGTCTCGCCGAACCGCGCAAGGCGATCCGGTTCGGCGTTATTGCCACACTTGCTTCGGTCGCCGGCGGACTGTTCGGCTACCTGATCGGTTGGGGCCTCTACGATGTGGTCGGCAAATGGCTGCTCGGCGCCATCGGTTTGGCCGAGAGCTTTCCGACCGCGGCATGCTATCTCAACGAGTATGACTGGGAAGCGATCATCGTCGCCGGCTCGACCCCGGTCCCATTCAAGCTGCTCACCATTACCGCCGGCTTTGTCGGTATGAACCTCGTCACATTCACGCTGGCGAGCCTCGTCGGGCGGGGCATGATCTTCTTCACGGTCGGGGTGTTGTTCCGTGTGTTCGGGGCGCCGATCAAGCAATTCATCGACAAGTACCTGGGGCTTGTGACGACCGCATTCGTCCTGCTGGTCGTCGGCGGGGTGCTGGTCCTCGCGCAATTCGGTGGGGACGAAGACGACACTGGCCCCTGCGCCAATGTCACATCGCTGGAACAAGTGCGCAATATCGGTTGATAGTTTCCGCGCCGCCAAGGAAGGGTGCAAGCCTCGAGCTTGGCCTGCGACGGTCTCAAAGAGGGGAGCGCAACCATGCTTGATTTGGCCGTGCCGGTCGCCATCGAACTGAAGGCCGACGGAGCCACCCGCCTTGGCTGAGGGGACGCTGTCGCAGCGCCTCGGAGCAGAAGCCATCGGCAGCTTCTTTCTGTTTGCGGCGGTGATCGGTTCGGGAATTATGGCCGAAGATCTCGCGGGAGGAAACGTCGCTGTCGCCCTGTTGGCCAACACGATGGCGACAGGCGCCATCCTGTTCGTCCTGATCGCCATGCTCGGGCCGATTTCCGGTGCGCATTTCAATCCGGCGGTGACTTTTGCCTTCTGGCTGAGGAAGGAGATCGCGGCGCGTACAGCCATCCTGTTCGTCGTTGCGCAAGTCGTCGGGGGGACGATCGGTGCGTGGATCGTCCATCTGATGTTCGAGCAGCCTGTCCTGCAATTCTCGACCAAGGCGCGAACCGGGATCGGGCAATGGACCGGCGAAGCAGTGGCGACATTCGGTCTCGTGCTGACAATTCTGCTCCTGCTGAAACACCGCCCGAAAGCGATACCCGCAGGGGTCGGACTCTATATTACGAGCGCCTACTGGTTCACCTCCTCGACCAGCTTCGCCAATCCGGCCATCACCATCGTCCGCAGCCTGAGCGACACCTTTGCAGGGATCGCTCCGGACGATGTGCCCTTGTTCGTTCTTTTCCAGCTGGTGGGTTCCGCCCTCGCCGTGGGATGCGCCGCTTGGCTGACGGCTGTGCGCGACTAGCCGACCCATTCGGCAATCAGGATTGCAGAACCCACCGCCACGACGAGACCACCGAATCCCAGCTGCAGCGCCCGACCACGACCTGTGAGCGCACCCAGCGCAATTCGCCCCAGCAATGCCCCGGCGATCCCTCCCAGTCCGAGCAAGGCGACCAGGGTCCAGTCGACATATCCGGAAATCGAGTAGGATAAGGCGGTCGTGGCCCCGACGGCGGTGATCACGAGCAGGGACGAGCCGATCGCGACCGAAATCGGCATGGCCGTCGCCGCAACCAGGCCCGGCACGATCAGGAATCCTCCGCCTATGCCGAAGAAGCCGGAAAACCCGCCGACTCCGAAGCCGGCAGGAAGAAGGCGCGGAAGCAGCCGCCGGGCCGTCGCTCTTTCAAGTTTGACGTCGGGATCGGATCCGCCGCTGCGCTTGCGCATCGTCAGCAGCCCCACACCGATCATGAGCATTGCAAACAAGGCTAGCAGGCGGGCCCCGTCGACGGACTTGCCCAATTCGGCTCCCAGCGCCGCACCCGCTATGGCAGAAGATCCGAAAACGACCGCGCAGCCCCATTTGATGTTGCCTTTTCGCGCATGCGCAATCAGCCCGATTGCGGCGTTGATCGCGACCGCAACCGCCGCAGTGCCGATCGCCATATGCGTACTGTCGACGCCGACGAAATAGATCAGCAGCGGCACCGCAAGGATCGAACCGCCACCCCCGACCATGCCGAGGATGAAGCCGATCAACGCGCCAGCTGCGAGCGCCGCGAGGACTGCGGTGACTTCCACCGTTAGACGGCTGCCTGCCGGTTCCACGGCATCAGCATGAGCAGGTTGGCCATTCCGCACCAACCTGTCGCGCCCGCAAGCAGCAGGCCCGCGCCCACGAAGGCAGACAGGCCGTACCACGCCGGGGACGTCAGGGTGCCAAGCAGCACCCCGAGAAGGATCAGGCTTCCCGCCGCGATCTGCACCTGGCGCATTATCTCGAGCGGCTGCGAGGCGTCCTCATCGAACGGAAGCCCGGCGCCCTTCCAGGCGTCGAGCCCGCCTTCGACGATGTAGCTATCTCCAGTGCAGCATTGCTCGAGCCGTGCCGCATTGGTCTTGGTGCGCATGCCCGATTTGCACATGAAGATCGTGGGTTCAGCGGTATCGATGGAGTCCAGCGCATCGAGCGGCCGGTTTTCCGCGCCTTTCGCTTTGGCACGGCGAAATTCGTCGGATGAACGGATATCGACGAGGCGAGCGCCTTGCGAAGTCAGCGCAACCGCATCGGCGGGCGAAATTGTCTTGATCGGCATCGGTCGGTTTTCCTTACGAACAATAGAGTTGATACAGCGTCGCAAGCAGGCTCTCGCAGCGTGGATCTGCAATTCGATAGAACGCGGTCTGCGCATCCTTGCGGGCTGCGACGAGATCCTCGGCGCGGAGCTTGGCGAGGTGCTGCGAAAGGGCGGATTGCGACAGGCCGACATCGATCGCGAGCGCGCCGACGCTGAGCTCGCCGTGTTCGGCCAGTTTGCACATGATCATCAGCCGCCTTTGGTTGCCGAGCGCCTTGAGCAGTGCCGCGACCTCGTCGGCGCGGGCTGCAAACTCGGCCGGATCGAGTGGAGGATGGACGTTCTGTTTCATTAGCACTTGCTAAATAAGCAATTACTAATATATGTCAAGCTTGACCCATGGACCTCAGGAGGCGGCCGTGACCGAACCGGCTATTCGCGCATTCTTCGACGAACCGACCAACACCGTCAGCTACCTGGTCTGGGACCGGGCGACCGGCGCAGGCGCCGTTATCGATCCAGTGCTCGATTTCGACCTTCCTTCGGGGGAGGCCGATACACGATCCGCCGAAGCCATCCTCGCCGCTGCGGAACGGGAGGATGTGACGGTCGAATGGGTGCTCGAAACCCATGCACATGCCGATCATCTGTCCGCCGCGCCGATGATCAAGGCACGCACCGGGGCGAAAATCGGCATCGGAGAGCACATTCGCGACGTCCAGAAGATCTTTCGCCCCGTCTTTGCCGATGAAACCCTGAAGACCGATGGATCCGATTTCGACCGCCTGTTTGCCGATGGCGACCGCTTCTCACTGGGCAAACTGGAAATGGAGGTGCTCCACGTGCCCGGCCACACTCCAGCCGATGTTGCCTATAGGATCGGCGGCCATGTCTGGGTCGGCGATACCCTTTTCATGCCCGATTATGGCACGGCCAGAGCCGATTTTCCCGGCGGCGATGCTCGCCAGCTGTTTCGTTCGATCCGACGTATCCTGGCCCTGCCCGAAGAAACGAAGCTGTATCTGTGCCACGATTACAAGGCGCCTGGCCGGGATGAATACCAGTGGGAGACGACCGTCGGCGAACAGCGCCGGTCGAGTGTACATGTCCATGACGGCGTAAGCGAGGAGGAGTTCGTGACGATGCGCGAAACGCGCGATGCCGACCTCGCCGTTCCGCGGCTGCTACTGCCATCGATCCAGGTCAATATCCGGGCCGGACGCTTTCCTGAGGCGGAAGACAACGGCGTTCGCTACTTGCGCATTCCGATCAAGCCTGTCGGGGGCAAGGTGCACTAAACCCGGCATTCCCGGAATTGGACGATTCCGGATTTCCAGTTGCTCCGCCGTTCCTTCGTCGATCTTTCAAAAACGACAAGTATTGAAACCACTTGCCTACCTTTCGGGTGCTTGTATCCTCGAACGGCAGGAAAGGGGATCGGACCAGTCCGGGTCCAGGGGGTCGCAAATGAAGAATGTCGTCATCGTAGCGCTTTCGAGCGTAGCCATGCTTGCCGCCACACCAGCTCATGCCGGCGCCACCGCGGATTTCGCCGGGTGTGACGGACTGCGCAAGCCCAAGAGCAAGGACGATGGAATGCGCGGCGTTGCCACCATTCCGAAATTCTCCAACCGGGCCAGCACGCCGCGCGCGCGCATTGCAGCGTGCGACCGGGCCCTGGCCCGCAAGGAACTGCGCGACAGTCAGACGCTGAGAAAGGCTCACTTGCTCCGAGCTCGCGGTTCTTATCGGCTCGAAATCGGGGAAGCCGAAGGAGCGCTTGAGGACTTCAGAGCGGCCCGGTCTGCCGCGACCGACCTGCAGGGAGAATTCTTCTTCGATCGCTCGATGGGCGTCTCGCTAGACCTGCTCGAAGGCTTTGCCTTGGCTGAATTGGGACGCTGGGATGAGGCCGCTCCGCTGATCGAAAAGGCGGCAGCCGAGCGGCCCTTTGCAGTCCAGATCCAGAGGGTCGCGGCGCTTTTGCGGCGCACACACGGCGATGCCGCGACAACCGGTGGCGCCGACATCTGGGCCGACGTCGTAACGATCGATCCAAGATCGCGAGAATTGGCCGAGCGTGCGGGCAACGCCCCGGAGGAGACGGACTTTCAGGCGCTGCGCGAGGAACTCGAGGCCGAGCCACTCGATCTGCCCTCCTTCCCCTCGCTCGCAGGAAACCGAAATGTCGAGCTCGGAGAGGTCGTCAACCAATGGGGACAAAGCCATTTCAGCGCGGCAACCCTTGCCTATGCGCAGGCGGCGACGGGTGACAGCGACGCGGCGCAGTCCACATTGAACGATATTCGCACCAGCCTTGAGTCCTCATCGCAATCCGTCGACGAAGACGGCTCCACCAAATCCAACCCGATCGCGGTTCTGATCGCATCACGGACGATCGAACCGCGGATGGAACTGGCCGAAATGCGGCTTGCGGTAAGCGAAGGGCGGCTGGAAGATGCGTCCGCACGGATCCGCGAGGCGAAGCTCGAAAAGAATGCCCTTACCAGCGAGCTTCATTCCGCGTTCGCCAGCGCAAATTCGGCGCGGGCCGAACCGCTGGAGCCGCTGCCGGAGCTACGATCCAGCACCCGCACACGCGGATCCCCGCTTGTCGAGCTGGTGCCTTCGCTGTTGATCATGCCCGAAACCGAGCGTGAGCGGATCGACTACAAAAAGTCGCGGCCCAATATCCTCGGCGCGATCATCGGGGCGGGCCTGACCATGGGCACCAGCCTCCTTGGAGGCGTAGGCAAGACCAAGGGCTTTCGTTCGGAAGAAAACGAAGACGGCACCATCAAGGTCGAATACAATGGCGACACAACGTCCGGCCCGATCGTTCAGGAAATGACCCTGCTGCGCGCCGCCGAGATAGCGCGCGAGAATGAGAGGTCGCATTTCCTGATCGAAGATCGGCGCGACTTCCAGCGCTATGCCGTGTCGACTCTGTACGGCATTGAACAGGAGCGTCGGCTTGCGGGCTACAAGACCGAACTCGACATCAGGCTGATCGACGCGGGAGAGGAGCCGCCCG
>JASJDE010000056.1 GCA_030065195.1 Erythrobacter sp.
TATTGATCAGGCCGGTGCCGCCAATATGTGCGCAAGGCATGGCGATCAGCATGCAATCGTCCGGATCGAAGAAATTCCACGCGAGGCCGGCCGCGTTTCCGTGATTGCGAAGACCAAGGAGGTTGGCGTTTGAAAGGACCGCGCCTTTGGGGTTTCCGGTCGTCCCTGACGTGTAAAGTTGCAGAATCGGCTCGTCCGCATCCGGCGAAGCATATTCACGATGATCATGAGAGCGTGCGAATGCGCGCGCCTGATCCGCACTCACTACTTCAGGCCTGGCGGACAGGTCGGCGGCGATTTCTCGGGCGGTCTCGACAAATTCCTCGCCCGCAAACACCAATTTAGCGTCTGTATCGGACAGAATGTAGGCCACTTCAGGCGGGGCGAGCCGCCAACCGACCGGAACCATCACCGCCCCCATCCGCGCTGCGGCAAGATAGAGCTGACAATAAATGTCTTCGTTCTTCCCGAGCCACGCAATGCGGTCGCCTTTGACAATCCCCTTGGATTGATAAAGCCCGATAAGCCTTCGCGTGATATCGTCCAGCTCGCCATAGGTCGCGATCCGACCTTCCTGTTCGAACGCCAGTCCATCAGGCCGCTCGGTTGCCCAGAAGTCTAGGATCTCATCGAAGGTGACAAAGTCATGATAGGCGTTGTTCGCCATGCCGTGCTCTCTCCCACAAGGCGTTTGCGAGGAGTGTGTTAGGCCAAGTATGTCGGCGGCTCAAAGCCCTTTTCCGCTAGGACGAAAGACGCTTAGCTCAGCCGTCGCGATCGCGCGCGCGGTTCGCGTACCACGAGCCAGATCAAAAGGCCGAGTGGCCCGGCCAGAAAGGTCGTGAGCAGGATTGGCGCCTGTACCCAGCGCGAAAAGAACTTCGCATCCGCGTCGCGCGCGACCCAAATCCCTACAAACAGGTCGAAGGCGAGGTAGTGGGTCCACCCGATCGTGACCCCCACGTCGCTGGAAAAGATCGAACGCACGCCTTCGATTGTGGTGAAGTCCGCCCCGCCCTCGCCCGCTGGAAGGATTCCCGAAAGCACCCCGATCAATCCCAGCGCGTAGACCAAGCACAACAGCCCTACGCCCAGATATGTCAGCGCCGAGAGCAGAATCGGCCAACGCGGCAAGGCGATCAGGAAGACCCAAGAGACCAGCGCGATCAGGTTCACTGCGCTAAAGACAAGACCCCAATCCATCGATCAATTCTGCTCAGCAGTATGCTTGGCGACTGCATTGCGCCATTCCCGTGCTGCACGCTTCATCGCTTCGTTGTCATGCGTGAACCGACCCGCTGCTCGTCGCATGCCCAGGCCAAGGGCGGCTTCCGCAACCAGGTCGGCATCGATCGAGCGATACATTGCCCATTTTTGCGGCAGCAGGGGGTCGGTGATGGGGCTGGCGATCATCGCCAACTTCTCGACCAATCGAAAATCGTCCTCGCGTCGACCGCGCAGAAGGCCGGGACGCAGGACATCAAGCCGCTTCAGCCCGACCTTCGAAACCAGCTTTTCGGTCTCCCCTTTTACCCGGAGGTAGAAGTTCTTGGACACGGGATCTGCACCGGCCGAACTGATCAGCACCATGTTGGGCACTCCAGCCGCGACTGCCGCTTCTGCCGTGGCCAGGACCAGCTCCTGATCGACGGCGCGAAAAGCCTCTTCGTCGCCGCCTGCTTTGCTCATCGTGGTGCCGAGTGCACAGATCAGCGACCGTGGCTGGACCGCTTCGAGAACTTCGCCCCACTTTTCGGCTTCCGCGACGAACATCTCCATCCTTGCACCGTCGGGGAGCTTCGCCTCGCGCCGGGCGATTCCGACTATCCGCGCTTCATCGCTGGCACTGGCAATCTCAATCACTCGCGTACCGATTAGTCCGGTCGCGCCGACCAAGCCGATCCGCACTGGCCCCAGCTTCACCGGCGCAGCGGTCGGTTCCGCCTGAGCATGCGCCCCGTAGCCCCTCACTCTGCGACGATCAGACATTGGTCAGTCCTTCGGGATGCTCACCAAAGATTAGCGCGCAGGATCGGATCGCGAACCGGTCGCTCATTCCGGCGATGAAATCGGCAATCATGCGCGCCCGCTCGGGCTGATTTTCCGGAAGCCGGCCCCGCCATTCGTCGGGCATCAAATTGGCGTCGTGCGCATAGGCCTCGAATAGCCTCGCCACGACTTGGCGTGCACGCTTGGCCGCCGAGACCTGTTCGGGATGATAATAGAGTTTGTCGTACATGAACTTCTTGAGCGCCCGTTCGTGTTCCGTCATGGCTGGCGAGAATCCCGCCAGTTGCCGACCGGCCGAACGAATTTCGGCGACCGATCCATACCCTGCGACCTGGGCATTCGTATGCTCAAGCACATCGTTGACCATCAGACCAATCTGATCGCGCACGAGCTCGCGCAATTGGCGCTCTCGCGGAGCGTTGGGAAAGCGTTTTTCGACCGCCCGCCACTGTTGCGCGAGGAAATCCAGTTCCAACAGGTCGTCCAACTCCAGAAACCCTGCGCGCAAACCGTCGTCGATGTCATGATTGTCATAGGCGATATCGTCGGAAACCGCGGCAATCTGCGCCTCCAGCGAGGGCCAGGATCCGAGATCGAGCGCGAACGCCGCATCGAGCTCGGCCAAAGCCCAGTTCGGTTGCTCCATGACTGGGCCGTTGTGTTTCGCCAGACCTTCGAGCAGGTCCCATGTCAGATTGAGACCTTCGTGTTCGGGATAAGGGGATTCCAGACGCATCACCGTTCGAAGCGCCTGCGCGTTGTGGCAGAATCCGCCATGTTCGATCATGGCCTTCGAAAGGGCGTCTTCCCCCGCGTGTCCGAAGGGCGGGTGTCCGAGATCGTGAGCTAGGCAGAGAGCCTCGGTGAGATCATCATCCAGACCCAGCGCGCGGGCCAGCACCCGACCGATCTGGGCGACTTCGAGACTGTGCGTCAGACGCGTACGATAATGGTCCCCATCCGGCATGATGAAGACTTGCGTCTTGGACTTCAGCCTTCGAAAGCTCATCGAGTGAATGATGCGATCGCGGTCGCGCTGGAAATCGGTGCGCGGACCGCGCTTTTCCCCTATCGGTCCGCTTCGTTGGGCTCCGAATTCTCGACCTCCGTGATGGGCAGGATCGGCGGCAAAAGGGGCGCGGGTCATGGGAGGCTTGATTAGGTCAGCCCACTATCGCTCTCAACAGGAACAGATCGGCAACTTGCCCGAATCCGGTTCGATAGCGGTGGACAGATGCGACAAAGCGTCATCCGCTTTTCGGACAATTTTTGAGAATCGAGTGGGACCGCTCCCGGGTGTGTGGGGTGAGAGCGGCCCCAGGGGCCATTCGGTGCGACCCGAAGGCCCGGAACTTGATCGTTACGTTTCGATGACAAATTCCAAATCCGCGCGTAAGAACCGAGTTGCTCAAATGCACCCCAGTTGGAGGATCGTTGCGTCAGAGCGTGCCGCACAGCCGTTAAGTCGCAGACTAATTCACCAGTTCCTGTTCCAGAACCCAATCCGCCGCTGCCTGGCAGTGAATGCGAGTGGAATCGAAAACCGGAAGCACGTTTGCATCGACGTCAACCACGAGCGCAAGCTCGGTCGAAGCGAGCACAATCGCTTCGGCTCCTTCCTGCGCCTTGTTGGTAATTATCGTCTTCATCGCCCGTTCCGCATCTCGAGTGACTTTGCCAACCATGAGCTCTTCGTAGATGATCTTGTCGAGTACCTGGACATTGGCCATGTTGGGCGGGAGCAGGTCGATCCCGTGCGCGACAAGTCGCTTGCGATAGAAGCTTTCGGTCATCACATTGCGCGTGCCAATCAATGCAGCGCTCTTGTGGCCCGCTCGTTTGATCGCGAGACCAACATAGTCAGCGATGTGCAAGATCGGAATGTCGACCGCTGAAGCGACATCGTCGTAAAGCTTGTGCATCGAATTCGCGCCAATGATCAACGCTTTGGCGCCAGCCCTTTCAAGCCGCTTCGCACTTTCACTTAGCACTTCGGCGGCACGCTCCCATTCCTTATCCTCACGAATGCCGTAGAGCTGGCAGAAGTCGAGGCTTTCGATCAACATGGGCGCGCTCGCCATAGGGGCTGCGCGCTTCTGCACGATGCGGTTGATCCGGTCGTAATACATGCCGGTCGACACCCAGCTCATGCCGCCGATGAGACCCAGTTTGCGCACAGCTTTTCCTCGAATCCGAAAAAGTGGAAGGGGTCGCACGGTGTAGCGACCAATCCGAAGTGCAGTCTATAGGGCTAAGATTATTCCACGTTCTGAAGCTCTTGGTCGGTTAACTCGAGGCCAACCAGCCAGATTTTGAGGTCGGACGCCGTCTTAGGTGTCTCTTCATGCGGCAGGTGACCTACGCCTTTATAGATCACGATATTGCTGTCAGGGAGCGTCGCATCATACCAATCGCCTGCCGATGCCGGGATGAGCCGATCCTCGTCCCCCCACATGATCAGGGCCGGCACCTCGATCCCCGCGATCTGATCTTCGGTGAAACCGGTCCATCCGCGCGCAAACCGTGTGATGGACGCCTCCCGATTGCCGGGATAGCGCAGCAACTCCCAATATCGATCCACTGTCACCTCAGTTACGATCGACTGATTGCTTACGCTCTGACGTAGGCTGCGTTCGACCAGGGAACGCGGCGTGATGTGCTTAATCAGTTGGTTGATGCCTGGCGTTCGCGCGATCGAAAACCCGGTGTTGCCGCTTCCCTGATCCCTTACAGGAGCGCCGCCGGCATCGATCAATACTATTCCGTGCAGGCGCTCGGGATGTTCGAGTGCGTAGCCAATCGTATGGCTCCCACCCATCGAATTGCCGCCGAGGACGAACTTCTCAAGCTCCAATGCGTCGGCAACTTCATCAATATCTTCGACGAAATTTTCGAGCGAGTAATCGCTCTTGGCGTCCGGTCCCGTGAGTCCGTGTCCGACCTGATCGAAACGAATCACGCGATAAGAATCATCGAGCGCCCCAACCCAGGGTTCCCATGTGTGAAGGTCGGCGTTAGACCCATGCAGAAGGATGATCGGCAGGCCGTCTCGCGGTCCTTCGTCGCGCAAGTGAACGGTCACGCCGTCCCCGATCTCCAAGAATTGCGACGGAGCCGCGCCATACTTTGCGCGCATCTCGGCCACCTTGGTATCGGGCGTTCGAAATGCGAGGAACAGCGCCACCAACACCGCAGCCAGAGTCAGCACAATGCGCAAGATCCACTTCATTGTGCAGCTATTGGCGTAGAAATTTTCGGAAGAGCCATCGGTATCTCCGTTATCTACGCGCAAATCTGCGCAAGCAGACCAAGCATTGCAAGGTTTGGTCGGACTAGAGTCCGATATTGCCGATCAGACTGTCGACCCCGCAACGGGTGCCAACCACAGCCAGCGCTTCAACCGCCTCTTCGTCGTCGACCCGGCGCAAACGCTCGAGCGCTTCTCCTGCAGATGCAGGAAGACTGCTTTCACCTTCTTCCGGACCGAGACGTTCCAGTTTCTGCAGCTGCGTGATGCTGAGCCGTTGCGTCAGCTTTGGCGCCATGCAGGCAGCCATTCTTACGGGGACGCCCTTGGCTAGGAGGGCATCTTCGACACGTTCCTCAGTGACCTGATTGAGGAAGCCCCCCTCTCGGAAGACCAACCAGCCGCCGACGGCAATCAAGGCAATCGCGACAAGAATGGCAGCAAAGCGAAACGGACGTACGCGTTCGGTGTCAGCCATGAATCCCCCTTCTGACGATCGACAAGCGCCCTAATCGAGTACCGGTCTAATCGAGAGCCTTGACGATTTCCTCTACCATTTTCTTCGCGTCGCTTAGCAGCATCATCGTCTGGTCCATGTAGAACACGTCGTTGTCGACCCCGGCATAGCCGACGCCGCCCATCGAGCGTTTGATGAAGAACACCTGCTTGGCCTTGTCGACATCGAACACCGGCATGCCGTAGATCGGCGAAGATTTGTCGGTCTTGGCTGCCGGGTTCACCACGTCGTTCGCACCGATGATGAAGGCAACGTCCGCCTGCGCGAATTCGGAGTTGATGTCTTCGAGCTCGAACACTTCGTCATAGGGAACATTGGCTTCGGCCAAGAGTACGTTCATGTGCCCCGGCATCCGGCCTGCGACAGGATGGATCGCGTATTTCACGTCCACGCCCTTCTCTTTCAGCGCGTCGGCCATTTCACGCAGCACGTGCTGCGCCTGCGCCACCGCCATGCCGTAGCCTGGGATGATGATAACCTTCTCGGCCTGTTCGAGCATGAACGCGGCGTCGTCTGCGCTGCCCCGCTTGTAGGGGCGTTGCTCGCGCGCTTCGCCGCTGCCGCCACCGCTGTCGTCCGCGCCGAATCCGCCCGCGATCACGCTAATGAAGCTGCGGTTCATCGCGCGGCACATGATGTAGCTGAGAATCGCGCCGGAAGAACCGACCAGCGCGCCGGTGATGATCATCGCCGTGTTGCCCAGCGTGAAGCCCATCGCCGCTGCAGCCCAGCCGGAATAGCTGTTCAGCATGGACACCACGACCGGCATATCCGCCCCGCCGATCGGGATAATCAGGAGGAACCCGATGGCAAAGGCCAACAGCGTGATGGCGATGATCGGCCAACCCTCGCCCGCTCCACCTTCTGGCGAGACCGCGTAGAAGCCGATGATCCCGAGGATCGCGACCAGCGTCCCAAGATTGATCACATGGCGCAATGGCAGCAAGATCGGAGAACCGCTCATCCGTCCGGAGAGCTTCAGGAAGGCGATGACCGACCCGGAGAATGTGATCGCGCCGATGGCTATCCCGAGGCCCAACTCGATACGGCTGACCATAAGGATCTGGCTCGCCTCGTCGACAATGCCGAACGCGCCGGGGTTCAGCCATGCCGCGAGGCCCACTACTACGGCGGCCATACCGACCAGCGAGTGGAAGCCTGCGACCAGTTCGGGCATCGCTGTCATCGCGATCCGACGGGCGATCGTCACACCGACGATGCCGCCGAGAAAGATTGCGACCCCGATCTCGACGATGTTGGCGATTTCGTGAGTAACGAGCGTCGTAACCAGCGCCACCGCCATGCCGATCATGCCATAGCGGTTGCCCGCGCGGCTCGTTGCCGGGCTGGAAAGTCCACGCAGTGCAAGGATAAAGAATACGCCAGCCGCGAGATAGGCAAGCATGGCCCAGGCCGGAGTGCTATCACCGTGACTCATCGCGAGGTCAGCGGCCGTATCGAGCGCGAACTCTGGCTCTACTGCGGTTCGGAAGGCAGAAGTCATCTCTTACTTCTCCTTCTTCTTGTACATCGCCAGCATGCGTTCGGTGACCGCAAAGCCGCCGAAGATATTGATGCTCGCCATAACCACCCCGGCCAGCCCGAGATACTTGGCTATCGGGTTCTCCGCCTCGGCGGCAGCGATTAACGCGCCGACGATAATCACCGAGGAGATCGCGTTCGTCACCGCCATCAGAGGAGTGTGCAGCGCCGGGGTTACCGACCACACGACGTAGTAACCGACGAAACACGCCAACACGAAGATCGAGAGAATGCTGATGAAATCCATTATTCGGCCCCCTTCAGCCTCTCATTGACCACTTTCCCGCCCTTGGTCAGGCGGATTGCGTCGCCAATTTCTTCGTCGAGTTCGGGCTTGCCCGTCTCCTTGTCCCAGAAGGCCGAGAGGAAGTTAAAGTGGTTGCGCGCGAACAGTGCCGAGGCGTCGGCGGCAAGGTGCGCGGGAGTGTTCGAGTAGCCGATGATCTTGACGCCATGACGCTCGACCAATTCGTCGGGCATGGAACCTTCGACATTGCCGCCCTGCGCCACGGCGAGGTCGAAAATGACGCTGCCCGGCTTCATCGTCGCGATCTGGGCGTCTGTGATCAACACCGGCGCCGCGCGTCCAGGGATCAAAGCGGTGGTGATAACGATGTCCTGCTTGGCGATGTGTTCGGAGACGAGCTTGGCTTGTGCAGCCTTGTATTCGTCGCTCATTTCGGTCGCGTAGCCGCCCGAACCTTCGCCTTCGATCCCGGCGACGTCCTCCACAAAAATCGCCTTTGCACCAAGGCTTTCAATCTGTTCCTTGGTGGCCGACCTTACATCGGTAGCGGAGACCTGGGCCCCCAAGCGGCGAGCCGTGGCTATCGCCTGAAGGCCGGCGACACCGACGCCCATGATGAATGCCTTTGCCGCTTGTACGGTGCCTGCAGCCGTCATCATCATCGGAAAGGCGCGGCCATAGGTATCGGCCGCCGCGAGCACCGCCTTGTAGCCGGCGAGGTTCGACTGGCTCGACAGAACGTCCATCGACTGTGCACGGGTGATGCGCGGCATGAATTCCATCGAAAGCGCTTCGAGCCCAGCCTCCGCATAGGCCTCCACGCGATCCTTATGACTGAACGGATCGAACAGGGCAGCAACCCATGCGCCTGGCTTGGCAGCCGAAAGCAGCGCAACGTCGGGTGCCTGCACGCCAAGGACTATGTCGGCGTCCTTCGCGGTCGCCGCCGCGTCCCCAATCGTTGCACCAGCATCGTTGAAAGCACCATCGCTGATCGAAGCGGTCGCTCCGGCCCCAGCTTCAATCGCGACTTCGTTGTCGAGACCGATGAATTTCTTGACCGTTTCGGGCGTCGCGGCAACCCGCGTTTCGCCTTCGGCACGCTCCTTGAGGATGGCAATTTTCACTGTGGTTTGCGTGCCTTATTCAGCGATGAGCATAACGACGAAAAGCGTGATCAACGCGATCAAGGGTACCGACCATTTGAGCGTGGAAATGAAGCCGCCATAGGTCTGTTCGGCCTTGTCCATATCGTGCGAAGCCATGGTGATTGTTCCCCTCTTGAGGTGTCTAACGGTGAATTCGGCAAAAGGTTGCCGAGAAATGAATGCCGGATGGCCGTATCGAAGCCGTGGGCCCGCTTCAAGCCTGCACTAGTGACAGGACTGCGGACAGACATACTCATAGCTGCGACGAGCCGCGAACAGCCTTAACACCGTCTTTACCCGCACCCCTTATGCCGGACCGACGTTTCACCCCGGAACGGTTCGACCGGGGCGGTTTGAGGATGTTGCGACGATCATGTCCGAGCAGGATACGCGCGAAGAATCGCGTTTGGTCATGCTGATCGACGACGAACCGGCACAAAGCCGGCTCATTTCGGCCATCGCAGCGCGCGAAGGTTGGCGTACAGTGGTAGCCAGCGATGCCGAGACCGCGATCGCCATGCTCGGCACGCGTGAGGGAATGCAGCTTTCCGCAATTCTGCTCGACCAATGGGTTCCCGGCGACGATGCCTGCACGCTGATCGCAGAACTCAAGGAACGGCGCCCTGCCCTTCCGATCCTTATGCTAACCACCAGCGCATCTCCGTTGCTCGCTGTCGAAGCGATGCGCGCGGGCGCGAGCGACTATCTCGTCAAACCGATCTCGCCAGAACGGCTGATGGAAGCTCTGCGTACCGTCACGACGCGCGAAGCGCCGCGCAACGAACTGGCGCCGCTGACCGAAAAGATGTCGGCAAGCCTTGATTTCGACGCGATGATCGGCACCGCGCCGAAGTTCCGTACCGCTCTCGCACAGGCGGCGAAAGCCGCGAGAGGCCATGGGCACACCTTGATCGAAGGCGAAAGCGGCACCGGCAAGGAAATGCTGATGCGCGCGATGCACGCCGCCAGCCCGCGCAGCAAGGCATCTTTGCGGATCATCAACTTGGCGAGCGTTCCGCCCAACTCGATCGAATCGGTTCTGTTCGGGCACGAACCCAATGCCTTTCCCGGCGCCTTCGACCGTCAGATCGGCGCGTTGCAACATTGCGATGGCGGCACTCTGGTGCTCGACGAGATCGACCGGCTCGGCAAGGAACAGCAAACGCGACTGGATGAGGCTCTCGAATCCGGGATCATTCGCCCGGTCGGGGCCGCGCACGGCTTCCGCGTCGATGTACGCATACTATCGGCCAGCAATCTGCCGATAGATCAACTGGTGAACGGCCGCCATTTCGACGCGAGTCTGGCGGAGAAGCTTTCCGCAACCCGTATCGTCCTGCCTCCCCTGCGCGAGCGCACGGGCGACATCCCAGCTCTCACGCGCCATTTTCTCGGCCGGATAGGAGAACAGCCGGGACTCAAGCATCTTTCCGTATCGGATAGCGCGCTGAGTTTGCTTTCCGCTTACGACTGGCCAGGCAATGTCCGCCAGCTGCAATCCGTGTTGTTCCGTTCGGCGGTCTATTGCGAAGGCAACACGCTGACTGCCGACAGTTTTCCGCAGCTTTCGGAGCTGATTGGTGAAACCGAAGGCAATTCGTCGTCAATGTCGCACGAAGGCGTTGGCGTTATGCTCTACACCGAAGACGGCAACCTGCGCCCACTCGAAGAGATCGAAGCCGACGTGATCCGCCTCGCAATCGGTCATTATCGCGGACGCATGACTGAAGTCGCCAGGCGGCTTGGGATCGGTCGCTCAACACTCTATCGCAAGCTTTCCGACCTCGGCATCGACAACGCCGCTTGATCGCTTTGGCCGCAACGCCTAGCGCGCTCGGCATGACGGAAATTAGGGACTTTGAGGGGCGCTCTGCGCTTGTTACCGGTGCAGCTTCGGGGATCGGCGCGGCCTGCGCGAAGGCACTTGCCGAAAGAGGCGTAGCTAGGCTGTTCCTCGTCGATGTCGACGAAACCGGAATGGCGGAGCTCCGCCTCGATTGCGACGTCGAAATCATCGTCGGGAGCGTCGCTGACGAGGCGTTGTGGCAAGATCTGGAACCCCGCATGAGCGGTCTCGATCATGCAGTGGTCAATGCCGGCATCGGTGCGGGAGGCAAGTTGAGCGAGCTTTCGTTCGCGGATTGGCGCAGAGTGATGGACGTCAATCTCGACGGGGCCTTCCTGACGTTGGGTGCGAGCATGCGCGCGATGGGGGAGGATGGTGGCAGTGCCGTCATCACTTCCTCTACGACCGGCGTGAAAGCCATCGGCGGGATCGGACCTTACGGCGTTTCCAAAGCCGCCGTCGCGCATATGGCGCGAATTGCGGCTCTCGATGGCGCGCCTAGCATTCGAGTCAATGCAATCGCGCCGGGCGGAGTCGACACCAATATCTGGAACAGCTCGGAAGACTTCCTTCGCTCAGTGGAAGCTCAAGGTCGCGAAGAGACGCTCAAAGCCATGGCCAGCACGACGCCGTCGGGCCGCTTTGCCTCAAGCAAAGAAATCGCCGACAATATCCTATACCTGTTGTCAGACGCCGGATCGAACCTGACCGGGCACGTGCTGGTGTCGGACGGCGGATTTACGCTCTAGCCTTTACCAACCGACCGTGCGGGTCACGCGGGTTTCACCCTGACTCCCGCGCATACTCATGGTGAAGGTCTTTGCGTCCCAGTCGACTTCGACGAGGCCGAAATTCTCCTCCGATATGAAATCGGTCAGCCGTTTGGGATCCGGTTCGCGCGCTGTGTTCCGCTCGGTGCTGCTGAACGAGTAATTGAGCGAAGAACTGGTCAACTCCCACAACTTCTCGCCGGCTGCTGCTGCGGGTGTGTCTGTGTAGATTCCACCTGCATGGCGGTCCCCTGAAAGCAGCACGAGCCCACTGTCTTCGCGCCCTGCGAGAAGGCGATAGAGCCTTGCCCGTTCGCGCGGCAGGTTTTCCCAGCTTTCGTAATTGTGTGCGTCGGTAAGCACCTGGATGGATGAGGCGATGATCCGGAGATCGGCTGGCTTCGCGAGCTCCTTCTCGAGCCACTGCCACTGCGCCTCGCCTAGCAAAGTCTTGGAAGGATCCTCGCTAGGGACATAGGAACCAAGCGGCGGACGCTCCTTCTGATACGGCATTCGATCCAAGTCGGAGCGGAAATATCGTGTATCGAGTATGATCACCTGCGTGCGCCTGCCTTCGTCGCCGAAGATCCGGCTTTCGTAGATCCCGGGGCGCGACCTTACCTCATCAGACGATGTCCAAAATGTCTCGAAAAGAGTCTCGGCCCATTTGCGATATGCAAAGCTTGCCCCGCCGTCGTTGAAGCCGAAATCGTGATCGTCCCACGTGATCATCATCGGGACCTTGCTACGGAAATCGGCAAGCTCCGGCGTTTCGGCCTGGATGCGATAGGCCTCGCGCAGGGTAGCGAGCGAAGCATCGCCCGCCCACATCTGGTCGCCGTAATTGTTGTCTCCGATAAACAGGAACAGCTGCGGGTCAGTCGCCGCGATTTGCGCCCACATATGCTGCGAGCGGGATTGGTGGTTGCAACTTCCAAATGCCAAGCGCGTGATTACAGTATCAGGAGCGATCGAGGCATTTTCAGGTGCTACGGGCAGCTCGATTTCGGACTGCAGTTTCTGATAATACGGGTCGAGCAAATCTTCCGATGAGAGTGCGACTTCTTGCGCCCCAACTGTCGGTGCGGCGATTGCGGCGACAGCGAAGAATGAGGCGGTAACGAAGGTTGGGCGACGCATAGATGACTCCGTGAATCGATAGTGCACGCGACAGTGCGCGCTTTCCATGACGAATTTGCGACGTTTGGACAAACCCGAATCCGCAACTGGCGCACAGGCTTGATGGTATCGACCGACTGCGACTTTCCAGTCGATGGGCCGTGCCACACGAAACTGCGGCTTTCTGGGAAAGAACTGAAGAAAAGGGGGGACTCGCGCCAAGGGAAGGGGGTCAGGGGCAGGCGCGAGTCGCATTGGGGTTCGCGGATTCCGGCCCCAAGGTTACAAAGTCGCAAGACTATTTCTTACAGCGGTGGCAATTGACCGAAATCCGTTAAGGCAGCATCGCGCAGTCCACGCCATACATTGCGAGCTTGGACTGTCTCGGCAACGTCGTGAACGCGAAGAATATGCACTCCTGCATCAAGACCTTTCAGGGCAAGAGTGATCGAACCACTCAGCCTCTTGTCCGCGTCTTCTTCGTTCGAAAGGGCGCCGATCATTCGCTTGCGACTAACCCCGAGCAGGAGAGGCGATCCGAGTGCGTGAAACAGTGGCAGGCTATTGATCAACGCGAGATTGTCGGCAAGCGATTTTCCGAAACCGATACCGGGATCGAGCACGATCTTTTCCTCGGCAATGCCCGCAGAGATCGCCTCGGCGCGTGCAGCCTTGAGAAAGTCGAATACATCGGAGACGACATCGGAGTATTCGCTGCCCTCGTGCAAATTTTCGCCAGCGCCCGGCGCGTGCATCAGGATTATCGGGCAGCCGGTATTCACGACCAGTTCGACAGTGCGCTCGTCGTAGCGCATTGCCGAAACGTCATTGGCAATATGCGCTCCCGCTTGAAGCGCGGCCTCGAGAACTCCCGCTCGACGACTGTCGATGCTGATCGCAGCTCCCATGCTTTTGCAATACTCGACCGCTGGAAGGACCCTATCCCTCTCGTCGCCCTCCCAAGTCGCTGCCGCTCCCGGCCTCGTACTCTCACCGCCGATGTCGATAATCGCCGCCCCGGCTTCGAGCATGGCAGCAGCATGTGCCCGGCCTGCCTCTGGTTTGTCGAGGAATTCGCCCCCATCCGAAAAGCTGTCGGGCGTTACATTAAGGATCCCCATGATCTGGGGATGGTCGAAGCGAATTGTTCGATCTCCAGCCTGGAGGGGGGCGTGCACCTTTTGCAGGTTTGCCCATTGCCTCTCCGCTTCCTCGACCAGTGAGGAATCGAGACCGGTCAACGCTGCGTCGAATTCACGCGCAGCAAACAGCAGCCGATCAATGACAACGCCGCCTTCGCGTACAACTAGGGCAAATCGGCTGGCATAGGTCATCGAACCTGCAAGTCGGATCGCTGCACCCTCCTCGGCCTGCGGACTGGATGCCAGTGAGATAGGGTGTAGGTAGACGGACGCGGTCATACACAATGCCTTCATAGCGATCGACGCGGGCCGGATTGCCGCGTTGCGGCCATCGCCGCAATGACGCAATCGCGAAACTCAACAAGAAAGGGCCGCGCTATGCAGCGCAGCCCTCAAAGCAAGACATCTTGTTGGATCCAATCGATCAGCCAGCGACTGGACGTACCGTGTAAGTAACGCGAAGCGGCTTGACATACCGGCTTTCATATCCTCGCTCGATCTTCGCTCTTTCGCCCGGCTGCACTTTCAAGATCGGGCTGAAGGAAATCGTACCGAGCGTCGGCGAAGTGGCTTTCCAATGCGACCGCGTCTTGATCAGGCCTCCATCTGCTTCGCTGATCACGAACTGTGCGCGATAGGATTGACCTTGGGCAGGCTGAACTTCGATGAAGGTGGGTTCTCCCTCGATGGCGACGACGCTCTGTTGCGAAACCACTTCACCGTTATCGGTGATAGTCATCTCGAGAGTGAAGCGCTCGGCTTCATCCGAAGCGGCGATACCCGGCGCGGCAAGTGCCAGCGGCGCTCCGGCGACGGCGATCAAGGTGGCTACCCGCATTGTCATTGCTCCTCAAACAACTCCCAAGCAGCGACAAAAGCCCGGAAGTTTGAGTACGGACCCTACGGCAGACACGTTAAAATAGTGCCAAGGCAGCACGTTAACCGGCGTTAGCGATTTGCAGAGGTTCAGTCTTCGCTGGCGAGCAGATAGAGCTGTCTTGCGGCGTCGATGGGGTGGACTTCTCCCCCCTTCTCGTAGTGCCAGAAGGTCCACCCATTGCAGCTGGGCGCGTTCTGCAATTCCTTACCCATGCCATGGATCGAACCCGTCTTGCCTTTGATCTCAAGCGAGCCGTCAGCGCGCACATTCGCAGTCCAGCGGCGTTTCTTGTCGAAAACCAGTGTGCCTGGCGGGATCAGACCGTTTTCCACCAAAGCGCCAAAGGCGACGCGCGGCGCTGCCTTCCGGCTTTGCATCGTCTCGAGAGCGCTTTCGTCAAGCGGCAGTTCTTTGGCGATGCGCTTCTCGGCAACACCCCGATAGAATTCTTCGCGTTCGCACCCAATCCATTCACGGCCCAGCCGCTTGGCGACTGCGCCGGTCGTACCAGTGCCAAAAAACGGGTCGAGCACGACATCGCCCTTTTCGGTGGTCGCCAGCAATACGCGGTACAGCAGCGCCTCCGGCTTCTGGGTTGGATGCGCTTTCTTGCCATTCTCCTTAAGCCGCTCATTCCCCGAACAAATCGGCAATACCCAGTCAGAACGCATCTGAAGTTCATCGTTTAATGTCTTCATTGCACGGTAGTTAAACTGATACCGCGCCTTCTCGCCCATACTCGCCCAGATCAGCGTCTCGTGCGCATTGGTGAATCGCGTACCCTTGAAATTTGGCATCGGATTGGTCTTGCGCCAGACGATATCGTTGAGGATCCAGAAGCCCAGATCCTGTAAGATCGCACCGCAGCGGAAGATGTTGTGGTAGCTACCGATCACCCAAAGCGAGCCGTCGGGCTTTAGCACGCGGCGCGCCTCCGTCAGCCAGCTTCGTGTGAATTCGTCATAGGCACGAAAGCTGTCGAATTGGTCCCAGTGATCCGTGACAGCATCCACTTCACTGCCGTCCGGCCGGTTGAGATCGCCGCCGAGCTGCAAATT
Organism: Erythrobacter sp.; assembly: GCA_030065195.1. GTDB lineage: Bacteria > Pseudomonadota > Alphaproteobacteria > Sphingomonadales > Sphingomonadaceae > Erythrobacter. Next base: position 15,527 of record JASJDE010000056.1, read on the forward strand.
ATACGGCGGATCGGCGAAGACACAGTCCACTGAGTTGGCGGGCAACGAGCGCATAGCTTCAATGCAGTCGCCCGAAAGGATCTGACCAAGTGGGAGTATTGCGCGCGCATTTTCCGGCGTCTTTACAGCGCCTTTTGCCTGCAATTTTGCAGTTTCCATCACACCCACAGCATTTCCCCGAACCAGTCTCTCGCAGAGTTATCCACAGGGTGAGTCCAAACGGACTCCTCGTCAAGGACTGAATTTTCGCGGGTTATGGTTAGCGAATAGTTAATGCGCGTCTGGCGATGCGGAACGAAAGGTGACCCCACCAGATATTGAGTCCCGCCAGCCTTAGGAGGGCCGACATGGAGGGGTGTGGCGCAAAAGACTCAGGCGAACACAAGCACGACATTGCCGACGAATGCGGCCAGCAGCAGCGCTCCGAGCGCGCGACCGATGTTCCTTGCAAACCACAGAAGCAAGAGCAGTCCGACGGCACTTGCAGTGAGCAATGCCATCTGCAGGCCGACCAGATCGCTAGGAAGTGCAACCGGTGCGATGCTCATCGTCGCACCGCCAATCAGCAGGATGTTGTAGATGTTCGAGCCGACCACATTGCCGATCGCCAGTCCCGACTTGCCGCGTAAGGCGGCCGCGATGGACGCGGCAAGCTCGGGCAATGAGGTTCCGACAGCCACAACGGTCAATCCGATTACCGTCTCTGGCACCTTGAATATCGTCGCCAGGTCAATGGCACCGGTCACCAGCGCGTTGCCCCCAGCAACCAGAATAGCGAGCCCGAGAACAAAGTAGAAACCGGCGAGCAAGCCATTGCTCGGTCCGTCTTCTTCGTCTTCCTCTAGTTGTGCAGCCCCAGGATGACGATAGCGCCACACGATATAAACGAAGATGCCTGCCAAAAGCGCGAAACCAATCCACCGCGCGCCCAATTGCGACCATGCGAGCGCCCAGAGAAGCAGCGTCACTCCGAGTGCAACAACCGCATCGCGGCGGCCCGTGCCTGTCAGGGCGATGGGCATCACGAGTGCGGACACTCCAAGAATCAGGAGCGTGTTCGCAAGGTTCGATCCAACGATATTGCCCCACGCAATCTCAGGCGAACCAGCCAGCGAGGCCTGCACGCTCGCCACCATTTCCGGCATCGAAGTCGCGAAACCGACGATGACGAGGCCAGTAAAAAGCGTCGAAACGCCCAGTTTCTGCGCGATGCCAACCGCACCGCGCACCAGCAGCTCGCCGCCGATGGCAAGACCGACGAGACCGGCCAGACTGTAGAGAATCGCTTCAAGCATTGGGGTGCGCGCTTAGGGCAAGCAGTCCCTAAAACAAACTCGCTTGTGCCACGGGCGCAAAGCTTTGGCGGTGCAATCGGGTTGGGCCATGTATCCGCAACGCCTCCATGTGCTCGGCCGTTCCGTATCCCTTGTTGCGCTCCCATCCGTACTGCGGATGATCGTTCGCAGCGGCGATCATCAAGCGGTCACGCCATTCCTTGGCGATAATCGACGCCGCGCTGATCGATGGTTCGATGCCATCCCCTCCAACTAGCGCGCGTGCAGGCCAGCGCCATTCGGCGCAGCGACCTGCAGGAGTTATGTTGCCATCGATCAAAACCTCCGTCGGCGATCGCGCCAATTCACCAACCAATTCCCCGACACATCGGGTCATTGCATTCATTGTCGCCATAAAGATGTTAAGCCGATCGATTTCTTCGGACTCGACGACTGCAACGGCCCAGTTACACGTTGCGCGGATTTCTTCGTCGAGCGCCGCACGGCGTTTGGCGGAAAGCTTCTTGGAATCATCGAGCCCGGCGGGTACGTCCCGGCCCAGCATCACCGCTGCCGCCACAACAGGGCCGGCCAGCGGACCTCTACCGGCTTCGTCGACGCCTATGACGAGATTCTCGGCACCGAATTCGAAAATGGGAGTTACCCCTGACATGAAGACCCTGTCCAAAGCATCGCTCGCACTATCCCTTTCCACCGTTGCGCTCGCAAGTTGTGCCAACTCCTCAACCGGGGACAGTGCCACGGGCGGTTCTGCAGATCAGGATAGGCCGGTCTCCTACCAAGTCACCGAAATGGGCGAGTTCGAACGGCCCTGGGCAATCGAATTCGCACCGGGAACGGATGTTCTCTTTGTCACTGAGAAGCCCGGTATGCTCAAGATGATGAATACGACTGGCGGCGCTGTGAGCATGGTTGCGGGCGTACCTGAGGTTGCCTTCGCCGGTCAGGGTGGACTCGGCGATATCGCTTTCCTTGAATCCGAAGCCGAAATGCCGCTCGACGGGCGGACGATATATTTGAGTTGGGCCGAAGCCGGATCGGGCGGCACCTACGGCGCGGCGGTCGGGCGTGGCAAGCTGTCTTGCGATGAAGCTGGCGAGGATTGTGCGGTCGCCGGTCTCGAAGTGATCTGGCGACAATCGGTCAAAACTGGGCGCCGCGGTCACTACTCTCACCGCATCAAATTTTCGCCCGACGAGCAATTCATGTTCATCGCCAGCGGCGACCGACAGGAACTCGAACCAGCGCAGGACAACTCCAACAATCTCGGCACTATCGTCCGCCTCAGTCTCGACGGGACGCCGGCCGATGGCAATCCTTTCGCCGAAGAAGGCGAAGTACAGTCGCAAATCTGGTCCTACGGCCACCGCAACGTTCTTGGCATGGACTGGGATGCCGAAGGACGGCTGTGGGATATCGAACACGGCCCGGCAGGAGGTGACGAATTCAACCTGATCGAGCGCGGTGCTAACTATGGGTGGCCCACGCGTTCGAATGGCGACCACTACAATGGGGACGATATACCCGATCACACTGCGGATGATGGATTTTCAAAACCCGCGGCGCACTGGACACCGGTGATCGCACCCGGCGATATGATCTTTTATTCCGGCGATATGTTCGCAGCCTGGAAAGGGGACGCCCTGATAGCAGGACTTTCCAGCCAGGCGATTGTCCGAGTGGAGATCGATGGCGACAGCGCGAGCGAGGTGGCCCGTTACGAGTTTGACGGACGCATTCGCTCGATCGAGCAGGGTCCCGATGGAAGCGTCTGGATCGCAGAAGATGGCGAGGGCGGACGTATCCTGAAACTAAGCGCCGGCTAGGTTTTACTGGGCAAGGCACCCCAAACCCCTTAAGCGCGCCGCGCCATGGCCAACGAAGCTGCCACTCTTATCCCGCTCTCCGCCGTCGACCCGGAGATGATCGAGCAACTGCTTGACCGCGTCTTCGGCGAGGATCGCCATGCACGTACCGCTTATCGCATACGCGCCGGGATGAGCTGGCTGGATGCGTTGAGCTTCGCGGCGCTTGACGAAGACGACATGTTGGTCGGCACGATCCAGTGCTGGCCGGTTGCACTGATCGACGGAGAAGGTCGCCCCGTTCCACTGGTGATGGTCGGGCCGGTGGCGGTCATTCGCGAGCGGCAAGGCGAAGGCTTTGGGGTCGGACTAATGGCAGCAATGCTCGATACCGAAGCGCGCCTTGTTGCCGATGGCCAGCCGCCGCTCGCGCAGGTCCTGATCGGCGATGCTGAGTATTACGGTCGCTGGGGATTTTCCGCTGCTGCGACCGGCGGCTGGCGCTGTCCGGGCCCTTTTGAGTCCCATCGCTTGCTTGCGCGCGGCAGCGCATTGGCCGCAATGCCGAGCGAGGGGATGCTGGGTCCCTGGATGGTTGAGGGAAACCCTTGACCCCTTTTCCGGAGCGCCCGGTTCTGCCATCGCATTGCTGAGACATGCCTTACGAACCGCCTCCTTATCTCGCAGAACTGACCTTGGCCGATATCGCCGAGCAAGTTGCGGCGCGAAAGCTTCCACCCGTCGAAGGCTGGTCGCCGCAAAAGGTCGGCGACAGTCAGATGCGGATAG
>JASJDE010000057.1 GCA_030065195.1 Erythrobacter sp.
GGGGGAGCACCACCCTGCAGACATTCCTGCGATTCTCGGATCGCGAGGCGGCCGATCGCTTCGATGCGGCCATGCCGGAATTCATCAACCGCCGGGCCCGCAACGACCTGGGTGACGGCGCGGCCGACATGATCGGCATCCAGCTGTTGCCGATCGCAGACATGCATCTCGAACCCGAAGGTTCCGCCAGCGCCACCGCGAAATTCGCGCTCATGACCCTGAGCGTCGTGGGTCTGCTCACCCTGCTCATCGCCCTTATCAACTACGTCAACCTTGCCACGGCGCGCGCCAGCCTGCGGGCGCGCGAAGTGGCCATGCGAAAGGTACTGGGGGCAGACCGAAAGAGGATCAGGTGGCAGTTTCTCGGCGAAGCGACCCTTACTGTGGCTATCGCAGGATTGCTCGGCCTGATCCTGGCCGAACTGAGCCTGCCCGTCGTCAATGCCGCCGGTGGGCTGGCGCTATCCATACCTTACGCCTTGGTTATCCCGGTGCTGATCGCCCTTGTGCTGGTAACCGGCGTCCTGGCTGGTGCCTATCCTGCGCTTCTGCTCGCTCGGTACGAGCCCGCTGCCGTCCTTGCCTCCAATCGTTCGCCCGGAGGGGGGCGTTCCGGAATCATGATCAGAGAGGCCCTCGTTGTCCTGCAGTTCGGCTTCGCGATCGCATTCCTCATCGGGACGGCGGTCCTCGTGGCGCAGACTCGGCATGTGCGAGCGGCGGACATAGGATTTGAACGCGAAGGCCTGACCGCCGTCCTCTCGCTCAGAGACAGCCTCGTCGAGCCGGCACAGAAGTCGGCATTCCTGAGAGAGGCGCGTGACCTACCGGACGCTCGCCAAGCAGCCCTCGCCAACACGGTCGTGGGAGGCAGCGGTGTCAGGAATGCGGACAATATCCCGCTGCCGGGAGTCGCCGGTGAAGGTCCGTCGCTGATGTGGGAGATCGTGGGACCGGACTTCTTCGAAACCTACGGCATGCGCTTGCTGGCGGGTCGCTGGTTTGAAAGCCGGTTCGGCGGCGACGATGCCAGCACGCTTGAACGCGGCGATCCCTTCAACATCGTGATCAATCGCGCGGCGATTTCGCCATTGGGTTTCGCGGCACCGGAAGATGCGATCGGCAAGACGATTGGGGGAGACCGCCCCCGAACCATTGTCGGCGTGGTGGAGAACATGGGGTTCTACGGGCCGCGTGAGGAGGTTGCTGCAACCTATTACCGGTTCACGACGGAGCCGGAGAACCTCGGTACAAGCGTCGCGTCGATCCGTTTTGCGGGCGATCCTCGCGCGTTTGAGGAGCAGCTCGAAACGATCTGGCAACGGATCGTCCCGCAAGTCCCATTCGAAGCGCAAACAGCCGACCAGCGTCTGACCGAGTTTTACGAAGACGATGAGCGCGCAACTCGCCTGTTCGGACTCGGCGCGGGTATCGCTGTGCTGATCGGCGTCGTCGGACTGTGGGGCCTGGCATCGTTCAACACCTCGCGCCGCGTTCGGGAGATAGGCATTCGCAAATCGCTTGGCGCGTCCTCGACCGACATTGTCAGGCTGCTGGTTGGTCAGTTCCTCCGCCCCGTGCTGATCGCCAACTTGATCGCTTGGCCGCTTGCCTATTTCACGATGCGCATATGGCTGGCCGGGTTCGCCGATCGGATCGCCCTCTCCCCGGCCTATTTCCTCCTCGCCACGGCGCTCGCGATCGCGATTGCCGTCGCGACGGTGTTTGGGCAGGCTTGGCGCGCCAGTCGGATCTCGCCTGCGATGGCTCTCAGGCATGACTAAGCTTGCGCCGATCGCCAGTCTGCTGCTGCTGTTGGCACAGCCTCTGGGAGCGGAAACGCTCAGAGAGGCCATTGCGCTGGCCTATGAATCCAATCCCCTCCTCGCCGAAGCGAGAGAGCGGCAGTTCGCGCAGGAAGAGTTGACCGAGCAATCCCGCGCCGAAGGGCGGCTCAACGTTACGGCCGATGCAACGATCGGGTACGACTCGATCGGGCGCGGTGAAGCCGCGATCGGGCAGGTTTCGGCTGACTTGCCGATTTGGACGGGCGGGCGGGTTGGCGCTTCGGTCAGGGCTGCGCGACTGGAAGAAGAGGCCGGCGACCAGCGCGTGCGCGACGTCGAAGCGCAGGTGCTCGAGCGGCTTGTGGTCGCGTATGCCGATGTCCTGTTCGCACAGCAATCCGTCGACGTCGCTCGGATCGGAATCGCCCGGCTCGAGCAACAAATCGACGAAGCCCAGGCCCGTTTCGATCTTGGCGACGCGACGCTTACCGATGTGGCCCAATTGCGCACGCAACGGGCGAGCGTGGTGGCCAATCTCGGCGATGCGGAGGCCTCGCTGGCGACCGCGGTGGCTGCGTACCGCGAAGTTGTAGGCCAGGAGCCGGGCGAACTGGAGGAAGCGGTTCCGACACCGTCTTTGCCGGAGGATTTGTCCTCGGCACGCGACATCGCGCGCGCGCGCAACCCGGTTTTGCTGGAGCAGGCTCGGATCGCCGGCGCCTCGGGAGAACGGGTCGCCCGAGCTCGGGCGGAGCGGCGTCCTTTCGTCAGCCTCAGCGGTGGATATGGACGCGGCGTTCAGCTCGCAAACGACAACCTGCGCGGCTTCGAGAGCGCGGCCAATGTGGGTCTGACCGTGACCATGCCAATCCTCAATGGCGGCTTGCTCAACTCCCGGGTTCGTGAGGCGCAGGCTATCGAGCGGGCCGAGGAGTATGCCGTCGAAGCGACCGAGCGGGAGGTGGTGCGCGCCGTCGAGACCGCCTGGTCCCGGCTCCAGGCTGCCGAGTTTCGACTTGAAGCCAGCAAGGACGGGCTGGAGGCGGCCGAACTGGCCCTCAACGGGGTCAAGGCTGAGTATGAATTCGGACTGCGTTCGACGATCGACATCCTCATTGCGGAGGAAAGCTTCAGGGCCGCCCAGCTCGCTATCGCCCGCAGTCGCAGCGACCTGCTGATCGAGCAAGCGAGACTCTTGCGTTCAACGGGACTGCTGGAAAGAAGCGCCTATCTTTGAACTCAGTAGGGAGCGTGGCAATCCGTTTGTACTTTGCTCACGCAGGATAAGCCGATCCAAAGTCCAGAACTGCCAGCCTTCCGTCTTCGCCTGACAGTGAAAGATAGCACCTGTGTCAGACCTTTCGCCTCGATCGGTAAGCGTTCCGATACTTTACAATCGTGATTTGGCCGGTTGGCTCAGCAAGTCTCTAAATGGCCAGTAATCCGCGAGCCATTTTCTGCTTTTGCGCCCCATCTCGTATGAGAGCCAATCGCGATGTTGCCTCGTTATGTCGAAAAGCAGTTCTTCAATCTGATCCTTAAGAACCGAGTCTTCGAGCAAGCCAATTCCATGGATCACACATGCCGCTTCAGCCAAATCGAGAACGAGGTGCAGTTCCTCGATTTCCAGTCGCCGATCTGCAACCGCAAGCCTTTGTAGATAATCTCTGACCCGCGAAGACTGATGCGAAACTTCCGATTGCGAGATTCTCTCCGCAAATACATTCCGCGCGTCTTCGAACCCCTTTGGAAGGCCGGTTTCCGAAATCCAATCGAACAGCTCGGGATAAACCTCCACCCAAGCAGCGGGTTCTCCAGGTTTCAAACCGCCCTCCTAGAAAGTCGAACCGGGAAGGTTCTTAACATATCTAAGCGGATTATCAGGCCTAAGGTGTGTATGGATGGTGGTCTTTTTCCCATTCTGTGATGTTGCTGTGAAGCGCCCGCGACTGTCCAGATACCCGCGTCGAAGCTCTCCTGTGTACCGGTCACGATAAGTGAATGACCGGCCGTGCTGAATCGTTTGCCGTGCACTTAGATCGTACTCTCTTGCAGTTCTTGCTCCTACCTGTTCACCGTGCTCTCGGAAGTGATTCCTTAAACCTGGTCCCTCGTTGTTTTGCCGAGAGGTCGACCATCGTGCGTTTCTGGCTCTGGTAGACAGTCTCCTGAATTGAGACGTGACGGAATCATCGTCGTCCGGATCAGGCATTGGGCTTCCAACACCAGTGAGATAGCCGATGACGGGGGGCGCGCGGTATGGGCCTGAGCCGTCGTTCCGTGAAGGTGAAGACGGGGTCGAGGTCGTGGGCTCTGGTTCATCCGGCCCCGACACTGCAGCAACGGCCAAGCCAACACCGCAAATGACCAGCGCCGCCGCATCTGCAGGGCCTGGAACAGGCGAGTCCAGCAACGCAGCAGCGCCTGCGGCCGCCGTTACACCGGCGTACCCGCATTGACCGGTCGGATCCACGGAATTGACCGGATCATTCCCAACATAAGCATAGAGGTTGTACTGGTCCTCATACCCGATCGGATCGACCTGCAGGAATCGTCCGAGCCTCGGCGAGTAGATGCGAGCCTTGTAATAATACATGCCCAGCTCGGGCAGCCAGATTTGGCCAGTGTATTGGAACCGCCCATAATTGGTGGTGCCGGGCTGACCGTACTCGTCATAGGTGTTGATCGTCAGCTGGCCGTTGTTCTCATTGGAGCGGTAAACGATCGATCCGCGCGCATCGCGTTGCAGAAACACCGCCGAGCCGGACGTCAGATACTGGTTTTCATAGCTCACCAGTGGATCGTCGAGGCCCGCTGCCGGGCCATGGACGTGGCGTGCCAGTATCGTGTTTGCGAGGTCGTATTCCTCGACCAGGGCATCGCCGTCATAATGGTAGCGGCGGCTTTGCGTCAGCGTGCCGCAGGAATAGTTCATGCTCTGATACAACCGCCCGAGCGGATCGTAGAAGAGCTCGGCTGCCAGATCGTTCGCGCTGCAGCCCAGTGTCGTCCCCTTGTGCCGCATCTCCACCAGACGATTTTCGACATCGTAGAGATAGGTCCACGTGCCGTCGTCGGTCAGGTTGCCGTTCTGGTCGTAGGCGAAGCCCGAGCTGCCCACCGATGTGTACTGGTTGAGGCCGTTGACCGTGTATTGGGTGTTCGCATTCGCTGCGCCGTCCCAGCTATACGCATCGTTGGTCCGCTCTTCCGTGAGGATTTGGGAGGCCGGGTTGTGGGTGTAGGACCAGGTGACATCGATCGCCGTCCCCGGGCCATCGATGGTGCTGGTGGCGATGCGGCCGACCGGATCGTAAGTCCATGACTGGTCCGGCGCGGCGGAGAACCTTGCTGCCTGCGCAAGGTCGCCGCGCTCGTTGAATCCGAAATCAACCAGGACCTTGTTATCAGGGTCTTTGATCTGATCCGGTCGGTCACCACCGTCATAGGTGTACGAGAATGTCCCGTTGGCGGCCGATCCGAACGTGAGGCTCGTGCGGTTGCCATTGGCATCGTAGCCGTGCGTGAGCGACTTGGCGTTCGCGGTGCCCCCCATCGTCGTCTGGCTAAAGGTGGGTCGACCAAAGCCATCGAACTGGACTTCGATTTCCTCCGATGTGCCTTCAAACCGTGCGATGGTCTGCAATCCGCGCAGGTCATACTCATAGACAACATTGCGTTCGTGGATCGGAAGCAGGTCTCCGCGATCGGGGACGGTCTTTTTCGTCATCCGATCGAGCGCATCATACAGGTAGAAGATGGTCGAACCGTCGCGTTTTCTGAGTGAAATGCGGTTGCCGCTCTTGTCGTAGGAGTATTGCTCGTAGTCGCTGGGGTTATGCTGGTTTGTCGTGGTCGGGTCCGGGAAATGCCAAAACGTCTGCCGGTCGAAACCGTCATAGACCATCAATGCCTTGTAATCGCGGGCATCGGTCATGCTCGCGATCTGGCCATTGGGAGTGTAAGTGTAGGTGGCGTCGGCTCTTTCGAGACCGACAACGCCGAAAGCGCTCCGGATTTGCGTCACCTGACCGGCCGCATCGTAGATCTGCTTGGTAACTCTATCCTTGCCGTGCGCGCCCTCGACTCCCAGATCGCAAGCGCTGTTCGGCAAAGTGGCATAGGCGCCCGGGTTCATGCGAACCGCCGTGCATTCAAGCCTTCCAATCGCATCATAGCTGTATTGGGTAAGGGAGGCGATTTGCTGATCGTCACCCCGAACCACTTCGACAAGCACGCGGCCCATTGCGTCACGGGTTAGCTCGGTGGTCGAGAATATGGTGAACCCGGTCCAGTTTTCGGGAGCTATGATCTCGCTTTGCCAGCTGGCAAGTTCGCCCGATTCACGTTTGATGACATTGCCGCTGCCATCATAGGTCGTGCGCGTGGCTGCAAACTTGATGGAGCCCGATCCGTCGGGATCGGGAGAAATCTCTCCCGTCGGTCGGCGCAATTCATCGTAGCGAATTCCCGACGTATGGTCCGACGCAGTCGCTTGGGCCGCTGCGCTTGCTGGCATCAGAACAGATGCGAACGCGGCGGCAAACAGTCCGGCAACAGCAGGATGGATGGCGCGGACCAGTCTGCGGTGAATGGAATGCAGGTGGCTCATGGGCAGGTCCCCCCTGTTCCTTTCGGCTCGGTCTGGCTGATCAGGTTCCCGATCGCGTCGTAACCGAAGCATGTACGCAGCTCCGTGGTGCCATCGTCGACGATACGGGCCCTTAGGACGAACTTGTTTGCCGCGTCATATTCGTAGTGCGTGGTCACGCTCGAGGATGCATCGATCTTCTCGGTCATTGCGGTCGGCAAGTAGAAGGTGGCGCCATCCGTCCCGGTGAATGCCGAATACTGAAAGGTCATTTCCGGGCAAGCGCCGCCCGACAAGGTGCACGCACCGGACGAGTCCAGGCCCGATGTTTCGGACAGAATTCCTCCGTGGACGGTCGACCAGGTGTAGTTGGTGCGAAAACCGCGCGGATCGATCATGTGGCTTGGCTTGTTGCAGGTGCGCTGGTTTGAACACAGTTCCGGCTGGAGAGTAGGACCGCCGATGTAGAAGACCTGTTCGACGAGATCGCCCTGCGTGGCATCGCATTGCGGAGCGTCCGGATTGGAAAGCGTCGACCAGGTCACGCGTCCCTTGGCAATCTGGCAGGTCGTCAAGCGGTTGCCGCGAACATCGTACGTGTACTCTGTCGCGTTGCCTTCTGGCATGACTTCGCGCAGCAGCAGGCCTGCCTCGCTGTAGTGGTTTTGCAGTGCGCGACCGAGAGGATCGATTTGCTCGACCATTCGATTGTTCGCATCGAATCTTTGGGTAGTTACGTTGCCGAGCGCATCGATCGACATACCCTCTTTGAACTGCTCGCCTCCGACTGCCCCTGGCAGAACCCTGGTTACAATTCCCGTCGCATCTTCGATCTCGCTGACGCGGTAGAGCTCATCGAAGCGGAATGTCTGGATCGGATTCACCAGATCACGACTGGTGAACAATCGCCGCAGCGCTGTCGGGGCATGTTGCACCAGGTCGTGATCGGGGGAATCGGTGCCCGGTTCGTAGGTGTATTTGAGCACCGTTTGATCGGGTAGCTCCACTTCCATCGTGTCGCACAGGATGATCAGCGGGATGACAAAGAAGGAGAGCGGCGCCGATCCGCAGTCGGACCTCGTGTACGAGACCGTGCGACCGTTCTCGTCCGACACGCTGTTCAACAGCCAGCGCTGATCGATCCAGTTACTGGATGCGGGCGGCTGCGGCGTCGGCTGGATCTGGGCTACATTGAGGGTCAGCGATCGACCGAGGCTGTTGCCAATCGCCGTCAGGTAGCCGGGCTCCCCTTGATAGGTGTAATTTCCCGGGAAATCCTCTTCGGGTTGGTTGTTCCAGGTGTAATTGGCCCGCAGTCCCGATGCCGATGTCCACGAAGTGAGGAAGGCGTCGGTGCCATGGAAGTAGTCCGAGCTTTCGCCGAAATTCAGTTGGTCTCCAGCGCGGTTCTCATAGGAGATCGTCAGACCGACATAGCCGTATTGACCGGACCCAAGGTCCCGTAGGGGGCGCGGCCCGACATAGCTTCCCGACACCGAAAGTTTCGAGCTTGTGTTCGGCGGGCCGGCATACTGCCCGGAAGGTAGCTGGACGAAAGTCTCGCTGCTTCCGCCTGGCACTTCGACGGTAACGGCATTGTGGAATATCTGTTCGCCGAGCCAGTCCATTACGAATATGCTGCTCAACTTGTTCGAGAAATTTGCGACCTCAAACTGGTCGCGAAGCACGAGCATCGAGGCGAGGTATGGCGCGGCCTGTAGCGCGCCGACCTGTCCGAATGAGACGCTATGGTCTGTCCCGACATAGGCGATGCTTTGCAGGTTATGCGACCATCCGCCGCCGATTTGACCGACATTCTGCATGTAATTGACGCCGGGCGCGTTGTAATAGTTTTGGAATTTGGCATCGCCGCCGAAAACCACATGCTGTCGGAACACTTCATTCTGTCTCGTGCTGCTATCGTAGGTTCTGGTCAGCGATAGCCTGGCTGGAAACTCGCCCGTGCCTGTCGATATGTCGGATGGCGGTCGAAGGACGAAAGTTCCAATTCCTTCATCGAGGTCGAAGTATTTCGCCTGCGTGAAGCTGAAGTCTTCTTCTTCGTTGGATGATTCCGGGCTCTTGAAGTAGTCCGAACCCTTGAAGCGCGCGCCCAACAGGTGTGCTCCGCCATCGCTCTTGAAGATGAAGGAAGGGGCATCTGCCGCCTTGGGGCAAGCCTGGGTTGTCGCGCTGTCCATGGTGAGCGAGAACTTGCACGGCGGCTCGCCATCGATGGGCAGAATGGTCGTGAAGCCATTGTTGCCGGCCCATTGCAAACCGGAAATGTTGGCGGTCTCGTAGTCGTCGAGCTGCGCGATGATGGATGAGACACCGGCCGGCGCGACCTCTGCAAACCGAATGCCGTTCTGATTCATCCATTTCATCGTCGAAGGCACGGTGAAGCGAAGCATCAGGTTTGAGAGAGTGTCTTCTGCAATCGCATCCAGCGTATTCACGGTATGAAAAATGGCGTCGCGTTTGGAGCTGGAGAACTGATAGGGAGTGACAGCGGTCGCTCCCGTATTCGACATAGCGTTGGCATCTGCCGCAGTCGCTTCTGCGGAGATAACCCGGTGATGCCGGGTGAACCCCGCGTCCAGAGCGCCTGAAAGACCCCGCGAAGCCAGGCTCTGTTTCGCAAGTATGTCGGAGATGGTGGTGGCATTGGCTGCCGCCTTGCCTACCGTTCTCGCCGACACGAAATACAGCGGAATTTCCGAAGATTCCTTGTTGAGCTGTTTGGCATATTGTTCGCTGTAGAAGGAACGGCTTTGCGAAACTTCGCCCGGACTCACCACAACCGTAAATCCGCCGAGATACTTCGCGCTTTGGCGAATGTACTCGTCGCCAAGATCGATGTCGGCGTATTGGTGCGTAATGTCGAGTTGCCAGTCGTTGTAATAACCGTAGTTGCAGCCGGGTCCGGCCAGGGTTGGGCCAGCGCCGCAGGTCGGGGCGGAGGCGATCTGTTCTCCTGCGATACGCAGTTGGGCGCTCCACGCCGGCCCTGTTCCGGGAGGGGGATAGGCTGGACCTGTCCACTCGATTCCGCTCACGTCCAGCTCGTCGAGATAGAATGTTTCGTCCATCGTCTGGTAGCGGAACCGAAGCACGACGCGATATTGGTTGGGTATCTCACCGGTAAGCGTCTGTTGGACCGAGGATGGATAGGGCAGCGCCGCAGCGACTGTTGTGTCCTGTTTGTCGTGAAGCTCGGATCCGCCGGTGAACTCCACCAAGGTGGCTTCCGGGGCGCTGCTCTTGATCGAATTCTCGACGTTCGTCGCCAGGCTGTTCATTTGCGAGGTGAGTGAACTCACATTGACATTCTGGATCGTAGGGCTTCCGGCCAATGTGCTTTGCGTAGCCCCGCTCATCGCCGAAGCCGTCGTCTGCGACCCGCAAGTGGAACTGGCTTCGGTCCCACAGCCGGCGGCCGTAGCGATATCCGTGCCATCGTAGAATTCGCGGACCTTGTAGGCCGGGTCGTACGATTTGCCATTCGCATAGACCCAGGCGTGGCCGAGTGTGACACTATTGAGTCCGCCCGAAAGCCCGGCGCAATTGGTCATACCGTTGACGGTTCCCGGGATCCCTCCCGATGCGAGGAATTCGCAGGCCGCCCTTGCTTCTACCGCAAAGGTCTGGTTCGCCTCGTCGACGGAGTGCACCAATCCCGTCCAAGCGCCGAACTCCTGTGAATTCAGAGTAATAGTGCCGACCCTGATCTGGCTGGAGATCCCCTTCTTTTCCAACAGGGCGTCCATCAGTTCGGCCTGGTCGAACGCCGTTCCGGACTGATCGATCCAAGCCATCCGGCCGCCTTTGCCGAGCTCGAAGCGGAATTCTGTTTCGATGTTCGATTTCAGGCTGCGAAGGACGCGTTCGGCGTATTGGTCATTGGAGATGGCTGGTTCATCGGAACCGAAACCGCGCGCGAGAGCCACGATCTCATCGGAATCGCGCCAGGTGTCGGGGATTGAATCGGTGTGCAGCGTTCCCGTGCCATAGTGGGCCCATGCCGCGCTTGGAGAAACGAGATCCCCTTCGGCCAAATGGTTGGCGCGTTCGCTATTTGCGTGAACCGTCCCCGAGTATGCAGCGCTGCAGAGCAGCAGCGCCCTGCCGAGTTTCCCAAGCAGCTGGACACGACCGCTAATCATCAATCAATTCCCCTCGCTTTGATCCGTCCGCCCCTGAGAGATCCGGCGCATTTCCTCTTGGTGCATCCATCGATCGTCCTGCGTTCCCTTGCGCATCCGCGAACTGCGGTCGGCATTGCCGGACACGATGCGGCATCCGGTCGTCTGAAACATGGGACCAATTGTGAAATCGCGACCTCATCGACACGGCTAGGCTGCTGGCAACTTGGATGACAGTGAACAGATTTCGGCAGGCGACAGTCCGTGCCAGTTCCTGAAATCCGACAAGAACGTGGGGTCGGTAATGTCCGTCACCGCGCACATCGAAGGTCCCATTGTGCGCAGCCACTTCTCCGCCTTGGTGCCACAACCAATGCGGCGGAAGCCCCTACTTGTAAGCCACTGCTCCTCCTCCAGAGGAACCTTGATCCGGGTTATGCTCGCGCCGCCTGGATCCGGCCCGACCCGCATCATGCAGATGTAAGCCGAACTCCGGTTCTGGTCGCCCGGACCTCGCTCCTGCCCAAACGCAGCCGCGGCGGACGCGGAGAGCAGGATCGTCGCGCAGAGCGATGTAAGAAGCGCTGCCGAGTTTCTGGGATTTCCAAGCACTCCGGACTCCTCAGTTGGGTTCGACAGTTACGAGAGCGTATGGCGGCCCCGGCGAATCAAAAGTCGCATTCCCGGAAGACGCGCTCCAGGTCACCCGCAAGACATAAGGGGCAGTGGTACTCACATCGGTCGCAGCCGGTCCCATCGCCATCGATTTCGCAAAATCGGTGGCTTGCATGGTGTTGCCACCAATCCAAAATGCTGATGCCTGTATCGCCTGGAGCTCTTGGGCGGTCACTTGACCGCTTTCGACAGAGATGGTGAAGCTCAGCGTTACCGGAAAACCGCACCCTGCTGGCGTCGGCGGGAACACTCGGGCAATGCCGTAGGAGCCCTGCACGGTGGTCCATCCGACTGAACTGAGCGCGCAAGAAGAGGGCGGTGGCCCGCCAGTTGCTCCGGTCGAATTGACGTTAGTTCGATTGTCAGCCTCGTCGTAAGCGTAGTCGCGTTGCTCGCCATTCTGTGTGCCGTTGGCGATGTCAACTCTGACGAGCCGCCCCAATTCATCATAGGTGTATGTCTTTGTCGGGTCCTGACTTTGCGCAAGACTGACAGGGACTAGAGCAAGCACTACACCCGACAGAAGATGCAAACGACTCATAATCGAAAACCCCTGTTTTCAAACACGAGCATCAATTCCGATCGAAAAGAGTCAAGTTCAAAAAAGAAGAGGTAACGTGAAAGTGCCTCCTATGAATTGGATAAGTGGTGCAATTCTCTGACAAAAGGGCGAAATGATGGTGGCCGAAACCCATTCATGGGTGAACGTCAACGGGCGAAGACCCTGAAAGACGGGGCCCTCGGTGACGAAGTATTCGACTATCTAGAGAGAGTAGTGGTGCGGTCGAGAAGACTCGAACTTCCACGGGCGTTAGCCCACAACGACCTCAACGTTGCGCGTCTACCAGTTCCGCCACGACCGCACTCGTAAGACCGGGGTGCTCGGGCGAGCGCCCCGCGGTAGGAGCGCGCCCCTAGCAAGGGGCCTGCAGCACCGCAAGGGCTTTGACGGCGCTTTTCGCTTTCGCCGTCCCAACCGCCCTTTCCTCCGATGTCCCACTTGGGGACTGTGCGTCCGATCCGCTTGAGCGACGGGTTAAGAATGCGTCAACCATAATGCATGGGTCTTGTCGCTGCATTCATGTTGGTCGCGCAAAGCGCGGCCCCTGCCATCGCAGAAGCGCCCCGCGGGCGACCGTTGGCCGGACCGATCTCCGTAACTGCTCGTGCACAAGTCATTCGTCCTGCAAGCGTCCGCGTGAGAGCGACGCGAAATGGCGCCAGGGTTGAAAGCAGCAGCGACATCCCGGTCCAGCGCTGGCGCGACAGGGCTGGCACTGTCTGGATCGAATTCGATTGAACCCTAGCCGGGTGACCAGCCAATTTCTGCCGCCCTGGCATTGGCCGGTATGTCGGAAATCGCCTCGGTCACGTTGAGGCTTTCGCCAGGCGCCAATTGCGATTTCGATGGCACGACGACCCAATTGCCGACCTGTCGGTCACGTTCGTCGCGGAACACGATTAGCAAACTGGGTACCGACACCGATTGTGTTCCCGAATTGGTTATGGCTCCCCTTACCCGGAAGATCTCCTCCCCGGTCGAGAGTGTTTCGGTCCGTTGCTGGGATGCAGGGAAATCGAGCTCTAGGTCTGCTTGGCCGATTCCGAATGTCGGGCGGTTGAACGGAGCCCAGTCCGGCGCACCGTAATAGTTGACGGCGACGATTGTAGCGGTTGCCAGGACGGCAAATATGGCCGCGGCGGCGGTCCACATCTTGATGGGGTTGCGGCGGGCCGTGAACGGAGGCGAATAGTCGAATTGCGACACTTCGTCGTCGTAGCCGTCATCGTACTCGACCGGTTCGTCGATCGCTTGGTTCGAAAGCGGATCTTCGCCCGGACCGAAGGATGGCGGTTCGGGTTCACCCGTCGGCGGAGAGGGTTCCGGCGACGGAGCTTCCGGGGCAGGTTCCTTATCTGCCAGGCCCTGCCGCAAGGCCCTCGCGGAGATTTCCTCGGACGGGTGATCCTTGGTCTTCCAATGATTGATCGAAGGGCCTTCGCCGGTTTTTTCCGAATCCGGTTTTGCAGGTTCGCTAGATTCCGCCTGGGCCACGGGAGGCGCGGGAGCGGGGACTGGCGCCGGGGCAGGTGCGGGGGCCGGCGTCGTCAGGTTTAGCGTCGAAGGCTCCTGAAACCAACTGTGCTTGCACTTCGCGCAACGCACGGTTCGCCCATCTCCGCCGATGGCGGATTCAGGTACCGCGTAACGGGTTCCACAAGCGGGGCAAGCGATGATCATCGGATCGTATGCAATACGCCTGGCCCGCTCCCGCACAAGTGCGCCGCCACGCTACTTCCGCGAATTGCGCCTTTTTTCCACACTGGAGCGTGCCTATCATCGGGAATGCGATGATGGGCTTTCCCGCAAGACGGGCCTGCGTTAGGGGCGAGGCATGACCGATCGCGCAACCGAAATCGTCAAATTCGACAATGTCGGACTGCGCTACGGCACCGATCCAGAGGTGCTGAGCGATCTGAGTTTTACGCTGTTTCCAGGCAGCTTCTACTTCCTCACCGGCGCGAGCGGGGCTGGCAAGACCAGCTTGCTCAAACTCCTCTACCTCGCGCAGCGCCCCTCGCGCGGTGCGATCCGGATGTTCGGCAACGACGTGATCACACTGCCTCGTCGGCGCCTCCCCGATTTTCGTCGCCGCCTCGGTGTGGTGTTCCAGGATTTCCGACTGGTGCCTCACCTGTCCGCGTTCGACAACGTAGCGCTTCCGCTCAGGCTGGGAGGCGCTCGCGAAGCGGATGTGATCAAGCCGGTGTCGGACATGCTCGAATGGGTTGGCCTCTCGCATCGGGCGCAAGCGCATCCCGCCACGATGTCTGGGGGAGAGCAGCAGCGTGTGGCAATTGCGCGGGCGGTGATAGCCCGCCCGCAGATCCTTATCGCCGACGAGCCGACCGGCAACGTCGATCCGGATATGGCATTGAAGTTGTTGCGTCTGTTCGAGGCCCTGAACCATCGCGTTGGAACGACGGTTGTGGTCGCCACCCACGACGTGCATCTGCTCAAGAAAGTCCCGGATTCACTGATCATGCGCCTCAACAAAGGCAGGTTGTCCGATCCGACGGGTGCCTTGCGCTTCCCGCCCCGGCCGAGCAAGGGCGGTGCGGCGAAGGCGGAGGTCCAACCATGAGCGAACCGCCATCCACCAGGCAAACGAAGAGGAACGAGAGCCCTCGTGCTGCTGCGGGATTGCGCGGTGCCATGGCGGCGCGGCTGCTCCCGCAAACCCGGTTTGCCGGTCCGATTCCCTGGGTGATTGCCATCCTTATCGCGCTCGTCGTCGTGGCTGCGGCCGGCGGGCTTGCGCTAAGAAACCTCGCCGAAACTGCGCGCGGCGACCTGTCCAACGCCGTCACTGTGCAGATTGTCGAAGCGGACCCCGAACGGCGAACACTCGAAACCGAGCGTGTCGCCGAAGCCCTGGCCGGACAGGATCTGGTCCGCTCGGTCAGGGTAGTGCCCAAAGATGAACTCGACGAATTGCTCGAACCATGGTTGGGTGAAAGTGCAGGCAGCGAAGACCTTCCGATCCCCGCATTGATCGACGTCGAATTGTCGCGGGTGGCCGCGGCGGACGAAATCCGGGCGCTGCAGGACTATTTGCAGGAAAGCGTGCCTGGTGCACGCGTGGACGCCCAATCCGAGTGGTTGCGCCCCGTTTACGACGCGCTTTCCGCGCTCCAGTTTCTCGCGCTGGCGTTGATCGCCCTAGTAGCATTCGCAACCGCGGCGGCTGTGTGGCTGGCGGCGCGCAGCGCATTCGCCAATCACAGCGATACGGTTGAGATCATCCACTTGCTTGGCGGTACCGATTCCCAGCTGACCGGGATCTTCCAGCGTTCGGTCTTTCGCGATGCCGCCTTCGGAGCGGTGGTGGGCCTGCTACTCGGCCTCGCCGCGGTGTGGTTGCTCGGACAGCAGTTTGAACAACTCGACAGCGGCATGATCGCTGGCGGAGGATTGGGTTGGACCGATTGGTTCATCATCGGGGCCATCCCGGTCGCTGGCGTGCTCTTGGCGTTGGTCACCGGGCGCATCACCATTGCCGTTGCGCTGAGGAAGATGCTGTGAAGGACCGATCGTGATCAGGCATGGCATTTCGGCATTGTTCCTCGTTTGGGTGCTCGGCTTCCTGTGGTTCACAGTGTCGCTCCCCCAGCCCGCGGACCAATTGCAGACCGACGCCGTGATTGTGCCGACAGGAGGCGCTGGACGCATCGCGCAAGGGCTCGATGTGCTCGAGATGGGTCTTGCCAAGCGCATGCTCGTCAGCGGGGTCGACCGCGAAGTGACGCGTCAGGAGTTCGCCCAGGAATTCCAGGTCGACGACGCAAAGATGGCGTGTTGCATCACCCTTGGATTTGCGGCGGTGGATACTCGCTCCAACGCGGCGGAAATCGCGCAATGGGTCGAGGACAACCAAATCAAATCGCTGCGTTTGGTGACGACCGATTGGCACATGCGCCGTGCCGCAGGCGAGCTTGGACGTACCCTACCCGAAGATGTCACAGTGGTGCGCGATGCGGTGCCATCAGAGCCGAGCATGACCAGTCTCTTCCTTGAATACCACAAACTTTTGGCCAGCTGGATCGCTGGCCTGTTCGGTTTCTGAGCCAACCGATGTCCCTTTTGCGAAGCTTCCTGTTCTACATGCTTTTCTATGGGTTCAGTGCGTTGCTGGTGGTGGCGTCGGTGCTTGCGATTCCGTTCGGACGGCACTGGCTCAAGCGGGTGGTGGCAGTCTGGGGCAGGTGGCATCGCTGGTGCGTACAAAGCCTGCTTGGCATCACCGTGAATGTGGAAGGGCACCTGCCGGACGAACCGGTGTTGATCGCGGTCAAGCACGAAAGCTATTTCGAAGCGATCGATCTTCCCCGCCTGCTCAGCTTTCCCGCCGTGTTTGCCAAGCAAGAGCTGTTTTCGATCCCCGGATGGGGTTTTTCGGCCAAGGTCTACGGCCTCGTGCCGGTGGCGCGGGACGAGGGCGCGAAGGCGCTTCGGCATATGCTGACCACCGCCCGCCAGAGGATCGGAGAGGGTAGGCCCCTTGTGATTTTTCCCGAAGGAACGCGGGTCGCGCACGGAGACGATCCGTCGCTGCAATCGGGTTTTGCCGGGTTGTACAAGCTGCTCAAGCTACCGGTCGTACCGGTCGCCGTGAACAGCGGACCGCTGTATAACGGACTGGTCAAGCGTTCCGGCACGATCACCTATCGGATCGGCGAAATGATCCCCGCCGGCCTCACCCGTGCAGAGGCGGAGGAGCGGGTACATGCCGCCATCAACGCCTTGAATTCCCGGGACTGAAGGGCGCCGCCGCTCCTGTCAGAGATGATCCTCGCGTCCGAAGTCCGGCCGTTCGTCGTCCTGACCCTGCTCGATGATCGAGCGTCTGATCGCGCGAGTGCGGCTGAACAGGTCGTGCAACTTCTCGCCGTCGCCCGATCGGATCGCACGCTGGAGAGCAGTCAGGTCTTCGGTGAAACGACCGAGCATCTCCAATACGGCGCTCTTGTTCGATAGGAACACGTCGCGCCACATCACCGGATCGGACGCTGCGATGCGGGTGAAGTCGCGAAACCCGCCTGCGGAATATTTGATGACTTCGCCGCGGGTGACGTCTTCGAGGTCGCTGGCGGTGCCGACGATCGTGAACGCGATGAGGTGGGGAATATGGCTGGTCACTGCGAGCACAAGGTCGTGATGCTCGGGATCCATGATCTCGATACGGGCACCGAGCCCGCGCCAGAAATCCGACAATGCCTTGACCGCCGCTTCATTCGCATCGGCAGGCGGCGTCAGGATGCACCAGCGATTGGTGAACAGGTTGGCAAAGCCTGCGTCCGGTCCACTCTGTTCGGTCCCAGCGACGGGGTGGGCGGGGATGATTGTGTGGTTGGGCAGGGCCTTCGCAAGAGCTTCGGCAACGCCCTGCTTTGCCGAACCCACGTCTGAAATGACGGCATGGGGTTGCGCTGACTGGGAAATCGAGCAGGCGGCATCGCCCAAGGCGCCCATCGGCACGCAGAAGATGACAAGGTCGGCCTCGCGCACCGCTTCGGCGGCGCTGTTGCAAACGGTGTCGACGAGACCGCGTTCGCGCGCAGTATCGCGCACGGAAGCATCGTGGTCGAAGCCGGTCGTAACGATTTCGGAAGCGTGCTGCTTGACCGCAAGGCCGATCGAACCGCCGAGGAGCCCCAGCCCGATGATCGCGACTTTTTCGATCTTCATGCCGTCTCTCCGCACAATTCGCGCAATGTGGCAATCACGCGCGTCATATCGTCGGACCGACCGATGGTGATCCGCAGAGCTTGCGGCAGTCCTTGTCCGGGGAGGTGACGCACGGCGTAGCCCGTGTTCGCAAGAGCGTCGCGCGCAGCAACTGCACTCACGTCGCCTTCGAACAGCACCAGGAGGAAATTCGCTTCGCTAGGTACCGCGCGCAGACCGTGATTGCCGAGCGCCGCCAGCGCCTCCGCAAAGCGCCTGCGCTCGCGTTCGTTGTGCTCGCGACTGGCTGCGACGAAATCCTGGTCGCCCAGGGCGGCCAGTGCAGCGCGCTGCCCGCTGGCAGTGACATTGAAGGGGCCGCGAATGCGGTTGAGTGTGTCAATTAGCTCCGGTGCTCCGGTCGCCCAACCAATCCGTTCGGCAGCGAGTCCGTAGATCTTCGAGAAGGTGCGCGTGACGAGGACATTTTCATGGGCTGCGGCGAGCGCGAAGGCAGCCGATTGCTCTTCGGGCGCCAGGTATTCGCCATAAGCCTCGTCGATCACCAGCAGGACATCTGCTGGCAGGCCGCTGTGTAGCCTCGCCACTTCATCGCCGGGTATCCATGTCCCGGTCGGATTGTTGGGATTGGCAAGAAACACGACGCGCGTGCTCTCGGTGACGGCGGCTATGAGCGCATCGACACAGGTCGTGAATTCCCTATCGGGCGCTTCGATCGGAGAAGCGCCGCAACGTCGAGCTGCAATATCGTAAACGGAAAAGGAGAAGCGACTGAAGAGGACTTCATCACCGATCCCGGCGAAGCCTTGCGCCGCAAGGTTGAGCAATTCGTCCGAACCGGTGCCGCATACGATCCTCTCGGGATCCAGGCCGTGAACTTCGGCGATCTTTGCGCGAAGAGACTTGCTGTCCGGATCGGGATAGTCAGCCGCCGCGCCGCGCGCTTGTTCGAGCGCCGTCAACGCCGCCGGGCTGGTGCCGAGAGGGTTCTCGTTCGCCGACAGTTTGACGAGGGGGCGGCCATCGCTCGCGGTGGCCTTGCCCGGGACGTAGGCGTGGATCGCGTTGATCCATGGTTTGGGAGTTGGGCGGCCAGTCATAGAGCGAAGCCCGATAACGACTTTGTCCATGCAAAAACAGCATAATTGACTTGCCGGGCCGCCTCGCCCAATCGGCGTCGCCAATGAACTCCGCTTCCGCCTCCCAATCCTACGCGCTCGAGGAAGCATTGCCGCTCGATTGCGGAGAGGCGCTGCCGGGCGTCGAGATCGCCTATGAAACCTATGGCGAACTGGCAGAGGACAAGAGCAACGCCGTGCTTGTCTGCCACGCGCTGACGGGCGACCAATATGTGGCGAGCACGCACCCGATCACCGGCAAGCTGGGTTGGTGGGAACGGATGGTCGGACCGGGCAAACCGATCGATTGCGACAGGTTCTTCGTCATCTGCGCCAATGTGATCGGCAGTTGCATGGGTTCGACTGGTCCGGCCAGCACGGCTCCCGATGGCAAGCCCTACGCGATGAGATTTCCGGTGATCACGATCCGCGACATGGTGCGTGGGCTGGTCGCCTTGCTCGACGGTCTCGGTATCGATCGTCTGCACACTGTGGTCGGCGGATCGATGGGCGGTATGCAGACGCTCAGCCTCGCTGCCAATTGGCCCGAACGGGCCGAGCGCGTCTTGGTGATCGCATCCACCGCGCGGCATTCGGCGCAGAACATCGCCTTTCATGAGGTGGGACGCCAGGCGATTATGGCCGATCCGGCTTGGGCCGACGGCGAATATTATGCTTCAGGAGCTTCGCCCGACAACGGACTCGCCGTCGCGCGCATGGCGGCGCATATCACCTATCTGTCGGAAGAGGGGCTGACCGAAAAGTTCGGGCGGCGACTGCAGGATCGGACCTCGAAGAGCTTCGGTTTCGACGCCGACTTCCAGGTCGAAAGTTACCTGCGCTATCAGGGAAGCGGGTTCACCCAGCGCTTTGATGCCAATTCCTACCTCTACATCACCCGCGCGATGGATTACTTCGATCTCGCGGAGGAGCATGGCGGCAAGCTGGCCGATGCCTTTGCCGGAACGTCTTCGCGCTTCTGCCTGGTCAGCTTCGATACCGACTGGCTTTACCCTACGGCCGAGAGCCGCCACATCGTCCACGCGCTCAACGCTGCCGGAGCCAAAGTGAGCTTCGTCGAGCTTTCCGCGCCGAACGGCCATGACAGCTTCCTGCTCGAACACGCGCAGCTTGACCGCGTGGTCAAGGGGTTTCTTGAG
>JASJDE010000058.1 GCA_030065195.1 Erythrobacter sp.
TTCCTCCTGCGCCCAATGCAAGGCGTCGCACAGCACGAGCCTGCCTTCGGCATCGGTGTTGAGCACTTCCACCGTCTGGCCGCTCTTGGTCGAAAACATGCCGGACGGAAACGCCCAGCGGCCCGGCGATATTGTCACGACCATGAGCGGCCAGACGGTGGAAGTGCTCAACACCGATGCCGAAGGCAGGCTCGTGCTGTGCGACGCCTTGCATTGGGCGCAGGAGGAATTCGATCCGGCACGCATCGTCGATTTCGCCACCTTGACCGGTGCGATGATCATCGCGCTTGGCCACGAGCATGGCGGCCTGTTCGCCAATGACGACGATCTGGCAGACCAGCTCCTGGGTGCCGGCAAATCGACCGGCGACAAGCTCTGGCGCCTGCCAATCGGCCCGGCCTACGACAAGCTTATCGATAGCCCGATCGCCGACATCAAGAATGTCGGGCCGCGGCCTGCCGGATCCATCACAGCGGCGCAATTCCTTCATCGCTTCATCAAGAACGGCACGCCATGGGCGCACTGCGACATTGCCGGCATGGTCTGGGCGGAAAAGCCGGGCCACACGTGGGACAAGGGTGCGACCGGGTATGGTGCGCGGCTGATCGACCGCTTCGTGGCCGACGTTGCGGAAGGATAGGGATTCCGCCTCATGCCGAAGATGAGGCGCAAATCCGATCTTCCGTCCAAGATCTGCGAGGTTTGCGGCTTGCCGTTTACGTGGCGCAAGAAGTGGGAGCGGGACTGGGAAAGCGTCCGCTATTGCTCCGAACGGTGTCGGAGGAATAAGGCATCGTCTTCATGAAGGTGGATTTTTGGCAGCTATCGCGCGATCCGATTGACAGGGTCGTCGCCCTGATCGCGCAGCGGGTGATCGACCAGGGAGAGCGATTGCTGGTGGTCAGCGACAGTGACCAACAGCGCGAGTCCATTTCGCAAGGGTTGTGGCGTGCCGGTCCGGAAAGCTTTCTGGCCAATGGCGAGGCAAGCGGGCCTCAGCCCGACAAACATCCAATCCTGCTTTCGGGCTCGACCGACCCTGTGAATGGCGCCACCATCGTGATCTTTGCCGACGGCAACTATCGTGAGACCCAAGGGTTTTCCCGCGTGTTCCTGCTATTCGACGAGACGACTCTCGAGCCGGCTCGTGCCACCTGGAGGTCGCTCGACGAAGCGCAGGTCGAACGCGCCTTCTTTCGCCAGGAAGACGGCAAATGGGTGAAGGTCGCCTGACGACTTGCGCGCGCCGCCCGGATCGGGGATGATCGCACAGGAAACAGGGGAGGCCTCGACATGCGTTTAGTCCTGACATCGGCGATAGGCGCGAGCGCGTTGGCGCTTTCCGCCTGCGGCTCCGAAAGCTCCGGCACCATCACCACAGAGGATGGCGAAACCGTTGAATACTCGGTCGACGGCGATGACAGCGATTCCGCGACTATGCGGATAACCGGTCCCGACGGCGAAGAGGTGGTCTCACGAACCGGTCCCGGCGTGGATGTCAATTTGCCCGACGGAATCAGCATGTATCCGGGTGCAAAGGTCGTTTCAAACACGGTCGTTTCGGGCGGCACCGAAGGCTCCGGCAGCATGATCATGTTCGAAAGCGAAGACAGTCCGGAAGCGATCACGGGATTCTACCGCAAACAGGCGGAAGATGCCGGGATCACGATCCAGATCGACGCCAAGATGAACGACGCCCAGATGATCGCGGGCGAAAAGGAGTCCGACAATTCGAGCTTCATGGTGACGGCCAGTCGCGAAGAGACCGGCGTCACGAATGCCCAGATGATGGTCACAGTCAAACCTGACGGATGAGGTCTCGGCGCCTACGGGACTTGCACTGAATCCACGCCAGCGTTAGAGGCGCGCCGAATTTCAATCCCCGGCGCGCATGGCCGCGCTTTTTCGTCTCAAGGATACTCATTATGGCGGTTACCCGCACCTTTTCGATCATCAAGCCCGATGCCACCAAGCGCAATCTGACCGGCGCCGTCACCAAGATGCTGGAAGAAGCCGGCCTGCGCGTCGTCGCTTCCAAGCGCATTCACATGAGCCGCGAACAGGCCGAGGGCTTCTACGCGGTCCACAAGGAACGCCCGTTCTTCGGCGAACTCGTCGAATTCATGAT
The DNA here is from genome assembly GCA_030065195.1 of Erythrobacter sp. GTDB lineage: Bacteria > Pseudomonadota > Alphaproteobacteria > Sphingomonadales > Sphingomonadaceae > Erythrobacter. The sequence continues at coordinate 2,129 of JASJDE010000058.1, forward strand.
GAGCGAGCCGGTAGTGGTGCAGGTGCTCGAAGGCGAAGACGCCGTGAAGCGCAACCGCGACATCATGGGCGCGACCAACCCGGCCGACGCCGCAGAAGGAACGATCCGCAAGGAACACGCGCTGTCGATCGGCGAGAACACCGTCCACGGGTCAGACAGCGACGAGAACGCCAAGATCGAGATCGACTTCTTCTTCAAGCCGGAAGAAATTGTCGGCTGATCGGTCAATCATCGAAACGCGATAGGGCCGTCCGATTGGGCGGCCCTTTTCTGTTTCGGTTGGGTCACGCCTGCGCGGCGAAGCGCTCCAACTGCTGCGAATGTGCATGGTGATCGCCGCTTTCGCTCTCGGCCATGGTCGCATGCATGGCCGAAAGCGCCTCGCCTGAAAGGTTGAGTTGCAGACCGGCATAGGTTCGCCTGATTTCGCTTTCCCAATCGGCATTGAGCGCATCGAATTCGAGGTGTGCCACCGGCCCCTCCCAGCGCGACAGGGCCGCAGCGATACGCTCCTCGCGAAGGTCGATCTTGTGCCGCCACAGTCCCTCGATCCGCTCGAGTACGCAGCTGTCGGACTGGATCGCCATCTGATTGGCCGCGAGCGATACTGCACTGCGGTGCACGGCATCGGTATCGCGCCGCGCAATGACCAGCCGCGCATCGGGAAACTGCGCGAGCAGTGTAGCGAGGTCTTCCGAAAACTGCGGGACCTTCAAGACGCGCGGCCTATCGGCATTTTTGCGATGCGCGGAGTCGGTGCGCAGCACGCGGGCGAATTCTCGGTATACCGGGGCGGGGTCGCGGGCTTCACTAAAGGCCGAATAGCTCGGGATGTGCCATTGCGATTCGTAGATCGAGTGGTTGAGCGCGGCGGCGATCCACGCCAATTCCTCTTCAACCTCGCCGCTCGCCATCGGGTGGATCGATTGCAGCCACGGATTGAGCCAACCAAGCATCGCAAGATCGAACGCGCCCTTTAGCTGGCGCGCCGCCAAATTGCCCGGGACGGGATGCCATGCATCGCAATAGCGGGTGTGAGAATGCGCCGGATCGGCCGCGAGCAACTTGTGAATGCGCGTGGTGCCGCTGCGCATGTGGCCGATCACGATTATCGGAGGCGCAAGCTCGGTTGCCAGAAGTTCGGGTCGCCGCGACCATAGATCGCCGAACTGCAAACGCGAGCGAATCACGCGCGCCAATTGTCCGTGCGCCATTGCGCGGCCCAGCGGGTTGAGGTCCGCTTCCGCGTTCACCGCGTCGCACAGCCTCTCCAGTCGCAGCCGAAAGTCTGCAACGTCTTCGGGACGGCGCCCGCCGATCTCTGCATCTTGCGCGCGGTCGCCGAAATTCTTGGCAGCGGCGGACCAAAGATCCTTCGGATCGAGCGTGGGGGCTGGCAACCAACCTCGCTCCCATGCGCGACCCAGAAATGCATTGGCGCGATCGGCAGTCGGTGCCCGCGCGAGGAGGTGGTCACGCGGAGGCACCATCAGAACATGTCCGCTGCGTCGAGCAGTTTCGTGAGCCGTGCCGGAGCCACCGCCCGCCAGCTCCGCTCCAGCCATTCCTCGACATGGCTCCAGTCGACGCCGGGGCGGTTCAAGATCAAACCAACCCATCCGCTCGCGCCGTAATAGGCCGGCTTGTAATAGGTTTCCGGCTGCGCTTCGACGAGGTCGAGCAATTCGTCCATGCCGCTCGTCTTCACCAGGATGGCGATATGTTCACTGCCATGATGCTGCTGGCTGAAATGGGCGAAGAACTTGCCGGACTTCTCGCTCCCGACGCGGAATCCGGGCGAACCGTGACTGTCGCGTTTGTGCGTCTCGGGCAGGGCGAGGGCGAGTTCGCAGACCTTGGAATAGAGGTAATCCGGATCGTTGCCGCGCGAAACGTAATCGGCGACCGCACGGGGATAGAGCTGATGCTCGGCGAGCTTCACGCGGGCTTCGAGCTGTTCCGCCGTGTCGTCCGGAGCGATCGCAACTTTCGCTTGCGCAAGGACTTCACCCGAATCGAGATCGGGTGTGACGAGGTGCACGCTTGCCCCGCCATGACTGTCACCAGCCTCGATCGCGCGTGCATGCGGATCGAGGCCCTTGTATTTGGGCAGCAGCGAGGGATGGATATTGAGGATGCGACCTTCCCAACGTTTGACGAATCCGTCCGAGAGTATCCGCATGTATCCGGCGAGCACGATGAACTCGGCCTTCGCGCTTTTGGCGGCTGCTTCCATTGCCGCATCGTGATCTTCGCGGCTGAGTCCCTTGTGCGAATGGACGAAAGTGGGAATGCCTTCGAGCTTGGCGAGGTCGAGCCCTCCTGCCCCGGCAACGTTGCTTGCGATCAGCGCGATCTCGTAGGGTGAATCCTCGAGACGACTGGCATAGAGCAGGGCGGCCATGTTGGTGCCTGTCCCGGAAATGAAGACGGCGATTCTGGCTTTCTCAGCCAAAGTGCGAAGCCTCCCAAGACCTGTCGGCTGACCACGTGCCAGCCGAAGCGCGTACCGTGCAGCCGCGCTCGCCAACTGCAATCTCACCCACGCGAACCGGCGTTTCGCCCGCAGCTTGGAGCCTTTCCTCCACCACATCGACCCGATCCGCGGAAACCGAAAGCACCATGCCGATGCCGCAATTGAAGGTCCTGGCCATTTCTTCGGGCGCTATGTTGCCCTGGGATTGCAGGAAAGCCATCAACGCAGGCTGTTCCCAAGCATCGGCATCGACAATCGCGTGTGCGCCTTCGGGAAGGATGCGCGGAATGTTTTCCAGCAGTCCGCCGCCCGTTATGTGCGCCAGTCCGTTGACCAGTCCCGCCCGGATCAGCGGCAGCAGGCTTGCGACGTAGATCCGGGTCGGTTCGATCAACGTGTCCAACAGCCGACGTTGCGGATCGAAGGGGGCGGGGGCATCCAATTTCCAGCCGAAGTCGGATGCGAGCCTGCGCACGAGCGAGAAACCGTTCGAATGCACACCGGAACTGGTCAGGCCCACCAACACGTCTCCCGCTCCGACGCGTTCCCCGGTCAGCTGTTCGCCGCGCTCGACCGCTCCGACGCAAAATCCCGCAAGGTCGTAGTCGCCATCGGCATACATCCCCGGCATTTCCGCCGTTTCGCCGCCGATCAGCGCACATCCCGCCTGCTTGCATCCCTCTGCGATCCCCGCGACGACTCGTTCGGCGACGCCGTTTTCCAGCTTGCCGGTGGCGAAATAGTCCAGGAAGAACAGCGGTTCCGCACCCTGGACGATCAAGTCGTTCACGCACATTGCGACGAGGTCGATTCCTACGCCGCCATGCATGTCGTGGTCGATCGCCAGCTTGAGCTTGGTTCCGACGCCGTCGTTCGCGGCGACCAGCAACGGATCTTCGTAGCCTGCGGCCTTGGGATCGAAAAATCCGCCAAACCCGCCGAGCTCGCCGGTCGCTCCAGGGCGAGCGGTAGCCTTCGCAAGCGGGGCTATAGCCCTGACAAGCGCGTTGCCGGCCTCGATCGAAACGCCGGCTTGCTCGTAGGTATATGGGGAGTTCTTGCCTCGCATGCCCAAGCGTTTACCCATTCACGCTTGGAATTCCACTCGCCTTTGGGCAAAAGGCGCTCGATTTCCCCGATGACGGCGACGCAAACCCATCCCGGCCCGCTTGCCGAGGCCCTTACTCCCGCAACGCAGCGGGCGCTCCCGTCTGCGCGGCTGCGGTGGCTGGCGGCAATTGCACTTGCCTTGGCGCTGCTCGGTGGCGGTTATGCGCTGGTGCTTGCGCAGGTTTCGGGCGAACGCGGGATCGCGCCGACGGCGTCCAGTTCTGACATCGAAGTTCGCGGGATCGAGGTGGATGTTCGCGCCGAAACCGGCGAGGCTGCCCGGCAAAGAGCGTGGCAAGACGCGCAGCGCGACGCCTGGCGGCGGGTCAACGGGCCTGCCATTTCCGACAGTCAGCTGCAGTCGATGGTATCGGCCATCGTGATCGAGCGCGAACGGATCGGTCCGCGGCGATATATTGCGACCTTGGGCGTGGTGTTCGATCGCCAGCGAGCGGGCCGCTATCTCGGTGGGACCGCGCGGCAACGCAGCTCCGCACCGATGCTGCTGCTTCCCGTGACGGTCAGCGGCGGTTCGTACACGACTTTCGAGGTTCGCAATCCATGGCAGAATGCCTGGGCGGAGTTCAATCCCGGAACGAGCCGGATCGACTATGTCCGGCCAAGCGGTGCAGGTGGCGATTCACTACTGCTCAATTACGGGCAGACCGGCAGGCGCAGCCGCGCGTGGTGGCGCAGCGTACTCGATCAATACGCGGCAGCCGACGCAATCGTCGCGATTGCGCGGCTAGAACACCAGTTTCCGGGTGGGCCGATCACCGGACGCTTCACGGCACGTCACGGTCCCGACAGTGAATTCCTTGAGAGTTTCGAACTCGCTGCCGATGGACCGCAGCAATTGCCTGCCATGCTCGATGAAGCCGTCGAGCGCATGGACGGCATCTTCTCGCAGGCCCTTGCCGACGGAAAACTACGGCCCGATCCCACGTTGAATTCGGCCGGATCGGGCAGTGCCGATCCGGCGATCGCCCGGCTGGTCGAGATCGGTCGCGCCATTCGCGCTCGCGAAGCGGCCGCCTCGAGCGCTTCGGCAGCCGCTGCGAGCCCAACCGCCACAGCGACCGCAATCCCGGAAGCGCCGCCCGCCATGGCGGTACAGAATATCGTCGTTCAGTTCACCACACCCGATCCAGCAGCGTTCGATGCGGCACTCTCGGGCGTGCGTGGCACCCCGGGCGTTCGCTCGCTTTCGGTCACCAGCACCGCAATGGGCGGAACTTCCGTCATGAGCGTCAGCTATGCCGGAACGCTCGACGAGCTGGCCGGCGCCTTGCGCGGGCGCGGATTTGCCGTCCGACAGGGTGCCAACGCGCTCGCAATCAGCCGCTGAGCGAGGGCGAAGCAGTGCCCGGCGCCCGCAAACCCGTTTCGCAGATTGCGCTCCCCTTGGAGCCGGGTGACGGCGTCTCTCCTCAAAGAATCGTTGTGGGCAACGCCAACTCCGCCGCGATCGAGGCATTGCGCGATCCAGGCAGCTGGCCGTTTGGCACAGCAATCCTCACCGGTCCTCCACGGTCGGGCAAATCGCTGCTGGGTCGCTGGGCAGGCGGGGAGTTCGCTTCGCACGGGGTCGAAGTGATCGACGGCGCAGACACCATGGACGAGACCGAGTTGTTTCACCGCTGGAACGCCATCCAGCAGGGCGGTTCGAAGGCCGGCGGGAAACTGCTTCTGATCGCCGATGCCCTGCCATGGGATATCGCCTTGCCCGATTTGCGCTCGCGCCTGGGTGGGTCGCTGCAATTGGAAATCGGGGATCCCGACGACGCTATGGCCGCCGAACTGCTTGAGGCAATGGCGGCGCAACGCGGCCTCGCCCTCGCCGATGGAGCTGCGGAATACCTCGTGCCGCGAATGCTGCGCAGCTATGTCGCTATCGAACAATTGATTGCGACGATAGATCGCATCAGCCTTGAACGTCAGGTGCCTGCCACCATGTCTGTCTGGCGTGCCGCGTTAGAAGCCCTGCAAGGGCCGGAGCAGCAGCGCCTGATCTAGACCCCGAACGGTCCCAATTTGCATTCTTGTGCAATTGATGGGAGGAGGTTGCCATGTTCGACCGGCTCAAAGCCTATCTCGACTCCATCCGAGCGCGCGATCCGGCTCCGCGATCCCGCTGGGAAATCCTTTTATATCCAGGCGTTTGGGCGCTGGGCTTTCACAGAGTGGCGCACTGGCTTTTCGATGCGAAACTGTATTTCCTAGCACGCTTCGTGAACCATCTGGGCCGGCTCCTGACCGCGATCGATATCCATCCGGGCGCGACGATCGGGAAGAACTTCTTCATCGATCATGGCTTCACCGTGATCGGAGAAACCGCCGAAATCGGCGACAATGTGACGATCTATCAATGCGTAACGCTGGGTGGGACCAACCCGACCAACGGCAGGGGGGGTAAGCGCCACCCCACGATCGAAGACAACGTCATTATCGGTTCCGGCGCGCAAATCATCGGACCGATCACGGTCGGAAATCGCGCGCGTGTGGGTGCCAATGCGGTGGTGACCGACGACGTTCCCGAAGGCGCGACCATGGTTGGGGTAAAGGCCCGCTCGACGCTCGTTCCGGCGGAGGAATGGATCAAGGAGTTCATCCCTTATGGCACACCCACTCCTTGCGAGGATGCCGAAGGAAACCGGATCGATTGCATCGAGAAGCTGGAAGGCGAATTGGCCGCGCTGAAGGCCGAGATTGCGAGCCTGAAGCAAGGCGTCCTTCCCGCGCCTGACAAGGCCGATTCCGAAATCGCCAAGAAGAGTGGAACCGACGACTGATGAGTGCGGGTCTCGGAGCGGGCGGCTCCGGTCAGGTAGTAGCCTTTCCCGGCGGACGAGGCGCCGCGCAGGTCGGCTTCGACCGCGACGAATTGCAGCGCATCCTCGATCTCTACGGACGAATGGTCGCCGCCGGCGAGTGGCGCGATTACGCCATGGATTTCGACCGGCACTCTGCGACTTTCGCGGCCTTCCGCCGCACCGCCGAGCGCCCGCATGCGCGGGTGGAGAAGCGTCCTGCGCTGCGTAACAAGCAGGGAATGTGGACATTGTTCGGCGAGCATGGCCAGGTGCTCAAACGCGGACACGAATTGGCGAACGTGCTCGCCCCGATGGAACGGCGGCTGCTGAAGGCGGTGGACGAGGACTAGGCGCTCTCGGCGCGTTGTTTCTTAAAGAGCAGCCAGGTCAAGCCGATCCCGACCAGCAGATCGAACCCCGCGCAGAGCGGTGGGTACCAGTCTGCGACCCCGGTATGCGGGCCGACGAAAGCGTCGTACATGCCGTGGAAGAAGATCGCGATACCGGCTGACGGCAGCCAGCTGAGCATCGCCAGCCGGGCCATGACGATCCAGACGGTTGCGATGGCGGTTTCGGTCAGTACATCGCCCATGTCGCCGCTCACGAGCCGGGCGCCGATGTAAACTGCCAGCATCACATTGAGGCCAAGAAAGCCGGTGTCGGCCAGTTTGGCGGCTGGCAGGCGCGCAAAAAGGGCGAGCATCGCTACTCCAATGCCCGCCCCGATCGCGGCTGCCAGCCAATACTCGTTCAAGGGAGATTATCCGCGGGCGCTGCTCGGACCGGTGCCGGTCACCTTCTGCATCGCGGTCAGGATCGCCCCGGACTGTTCCGAACCGCTCTGCGGTGCCTTGAGGTTCGAGAATTCGCTGATCTTGTCCCAATTCTCCGCGAATCCTTCGACGGTGCGTTCGCCATCCGGCAGCCACACCGCATCGTTCATCACCACCCATGAGGAATGGAAGCCGCCTGCGCCAGCTCCGACGATGGCATTGGTCGGCGAGTCTTCGCTGACGAGATAGAGCGCGGCCGGAACCACGTTCACCGGGTCGAACAGCTTGAAGGCTTCCTCGGGGAACAGGTCTTCGGTCATGCGCGTGCCCGCGACCGGCGAGAGCGAGTTGACGCGGATGTTGTACTTAGCGCCTTCGAGCTGGAGCGTCTTGGTCAGGCCGGCGAGGCCGAGTTTGGCGGCGCCGTAGTTCGCCTGGCCGAAATTGCCGAACAGGCCGGTTGAGGAAGCGGTCATCAGCACGCGGCCATAGGCCTGCTCGCGGAAGGTTTCCCAGCATGCCTTGGTGACGAAAGCCGAGCCTGTGAGGTGAACCTTCAGAACGAACTCGAAGTCTTCCGGGCTCATCTTGTGAAAGGTCTTGTCGCGCAGCACGCCGGCGTTGTTGATGAGGATGTGGACGCCGCCCCACTTCTGCTTGGCGTCGGCAACCATCTTTTCCATCTGCTCGTATTCGGTGACCGAGCCGCCATTCGACATGGCTTCGCCGCCCGCGGCTTCGATTTCCTCGACGACCTTCAGCGCCATGTCCGAATGGCCGGTGCCGTCGCGTGCACCACCAAGATCGTTGACCACGACTTTCGCGCCGCGGCGTGCGAGTTCGAGTGCATATTCGCGGCCGAGACCGCCACCGGCGCCAGTGACGATGGCAACCTTGTCTTTGAAATCGATGCTCATGATGGGTGTTCTCCTATCCTGCTATGCGGCGCGGTTTACGCGCTCGTAAACTTGTGTCGGCGCTCGGTGGCACTTTCTGTGCTGCGTTGCAACAGGTGCAAATGCGAAGCTGCGATGCCGTAGGGGCAGGGAGCGCCCTAGAGCGTTTCCAAGGCGGAAATCAGGCCGTCCAGCGAATCAATCACCGCATCCGCCCCAAGCTCGTGGGGCGGCTTGTCGCAATAGCCATAGGCAGCCGCTACGACTGGCACGCCGGCCGCGCGCGCAGCCTGGACGTCGTAGGTCGAGTCCCCGACAAATACGAAGCTTTCGCCGCCGCAGCGCCATTGCGCCTCCAGCACCGGCTCGGGGTTCGGCTTGGAAATGAACTTGCCATCTGCGCCCTTTCCCATGCTGTCACCGCCGATCACGATTTCGAACGGGTCGATGAAGTCGATTTGTGTAAGGATCGAGCGAGCGAAATCCTCGAATTTGTTGGTCACCACCGCCATCTTGACTCCACGCGCAGCAAGATCGTCGACCAGCTCGCGTGCGCCGGGGAATGGCTCGGAATGGACCGCGTTGTGCTCCGAATAATAGCCGAGCATACCCTTGTAGAGCGCCCGGAAGTCGTCTCCCTCCAGCCCTCCCGGAATCCCGCCCTGTGCCTGGACAGCCTGGGCGAGCATGATCTTGGCACCGCCGCCGATCAGGTCCTTCGCGCTGTCCACCGGCACCGGCGCGTAACCGCCGAGCGAGAGCGCGTAGTTCACGGCTGCGCCGAGGTCGCGGAATGTATCTAGCAGCGTTCCGTCGAGATCGAACCCGACGGCGTCGAAGGGAAAATCGGCCATAGCGCGGTGGGTGGCCGAACGGACTTCAATCTGCAAGCATTTGCTGGCAAGCGCGCCACTGAACGGATTTCGATGCTATAGGGAATTGCATGACCGATTTTGCCGCCATCATCCTGGCTGCGGGCAAGGGCACCCGCATGAAGAGCGACTTACACAAGGTGCTGCATCCGATCGCGGGCAAGCCGATGCTGATGCACTTGCTCGATCAATTCGTGCTTATGGGCCTTAATCGCATCGTGGTCGTGGCTGGCGACCGTCGCGAGCAGCTCGATACAGCGCTGGAGGGACGGGATGTCACCACCGTGCTGCAGGAGCCGCAGCTCGGCACGGCGCACGCCGCCTTGCAGGCCAGGGAAGCGCTTGAGGGCTTCTCCGGCAATATCCTCGTCTGTTTCGGCGACGTGCCGATGGTGAAGGCCGAGACCGTTCAGCGTCTAACCGCAGCACTGGAAGGCGATGCCAAGGTCGCGGTGCTCGGTTTCCGTCCCGACGACGCTCTGCAATATGGCCGGATCATTGCCGAACCCGATGGCAATGTCGTCAAGATGGTCGAATACAAGGACGCGACCGAAGAGGAACGCGCGGTCGATCTTTGCAATTCGGGCCTGATTGTCGCGCATTCGGACGATATGTGGCCGCTGCTGCTGAGCGTCGGCAATGACAATGCACAGGGCGAGTACTACCTTCCCGACGTCGCCACCAACGCGATTGCGCGCGGCGACAAGGTCGTGGTGGTGGAAACCGAAGCTGACGAAGTCGCCGGGATCAATTCACGCTCCGAACTCGCTACGGTCGAAGCGCGCTGGCAGGCCGCACGGCGCGAACAGGCGATGGCCGACGGCGCCAGCCTGCGTGCACCCGACACCGTGTTCTTCAGCCACGACACGGTACTGGGCCGCGACGTTACGGTAGACCCGCATGTCGTCTTCGGCCCCGGCGTCACGGTCGCGGATGGCACCCACATCAAGGCCTATTCGCATATCGAAGGCGCCACGCTGGCATCGGGTGTGCAGGTCGGACCCTTCGCGCGTTTGCGGCCTGGCGCGGTGCTCGAAGAGGACAGCTTTGTCGGGAATTTCGTCGAGATGAAGAAGGCGACGCTCGGGCCCGGCTCCAAGGCAAGCCACCTGTCCTATATCGGTGACACGACCGTCGGCGAGAAAGCGAATATCGGTGCGGGAACAATTACCTGCAATTACGATGGTTACTTCAAGTACCGGACGGTGATCGGAGACCGAGCCTTCATCGGTTCGAACTCGGCACTCGTCGCGCCGGTTACTATCGGCCCGGACTCGATCGTAGCCGCGGGCAGCACCGTGAGCCGGGACGTCGCGGCAGGAGAGTTGCGCATGGTCCGCGCCGAACAACTGGTCAAAGACGGTTGGGCCGACCGCTTTCACGACACGATGAAGAAGAAGAAAGCGGCAGCGAAGAAAGGAAAATAGGTCGATGCGGGTTGGGTTCCTAGCTCTTGCTTGTCTCGTGATCGTTTCATGCGGGGGAGAGGCCAACGATCTCGATCCGGAACCGCAGGAAAGGACGCCGATTTCAACCGCAGACAATCCTCCAAGTCCTGTCGCACCCGTGGCAGAATCACCGGCGGCGGCAGCAGGAACGATTCCGGCTTCCTGCCGGCCTGAAGAGGAGAAGCTCTTTTCCTGCGTCGTGCGCGGCGGCAGCCAGCTGTCGGTCTGTGCAAACCCGGAGCACGGGCCCCAATACCGCTTCGGCAAGGGCGAAGGAGCCGATCTGGTCCTGAGCGAAGGGACTTGGGCAAGCGTAGCCTATTCGGGCGGGGGTGAAGCCCAGATCAAGTTCGAAAACGGCGATACCAGCTATGTCGTTTTCAGCCGCATCGTACGAACAAATTTCGAACCCGGTGAACCCAACAATCCGGCTATCAGCGACGGTGTTGTGGTCTTGCGCGGGGAAGAGGTCCTGGCTGTGAACCGCTGCATCGATCCCGATGGCGATCCAATCGATTACAACTTGGCAGAGCGGCTCTTGCCGAGGGTGGACGAGCTTTTCACCTTCGAAACAAGCCGCGCCGATCCCGAATGGCCTAACAAGGAGTAGCCAAGTGCAGCCAATCCTGTTCACCGCAACCACCAAGCCCGACGAGGCGCGCGTTTTCTACAGCGATGTGATGGGTTTCACGCTTGCAGACGACAGTCCTTTCTCGCTCGAGTTCGACGCAGATGGCACGATGTTGCGCGTACAGAAGGTTGCGGAGCTGCATCCGCATCCCTTTACGGCAATTGGCTGGCGGGTTGATGACATTGCGGCCGATCGCGACCGGCTCGCCGCGCGCGGCGCCGAATTCCTCCGCTTCGAATTCATGGAGCAGGACGAGCGCGACATCTGGACGACGCCAGACGGAGCGCAGGTGTGCTGGTTCAAGGATCCGGACGGAAACACTCTATCGCTGACCCAATGGCCGGATTGAACGACGACGTCCCTTCCTGCTGGCTGTGTGGACGCACGTTCGACACGCTGATCCAATGGCACCACCCGGTGCCCAAGTCGAAAAAGGGACGCGACACAGTCCCGGTCCACCCGATCTGCCACAAGACGATCCACGCGAACTTCACCAATTCCGAACTGGCCCGCATCGGTGAGGATGCCGAGGCTATCCGGGCGCATCCGGCTGTGGCGAAGTTCGTGGAGTGGGTTGCAGGCAAGCCTCCCGATTTCCACGCACCAACCCGCCGCTAGGCGCCCTCATCCGGGAACCAATCGATTGCGTAACTGCTGTTTAGGCAAGCAGCACGGAAAGGCGTTCGATGGGCATAGGAAAGTGGGTCGCAGGCGGGATCGGGATAGCCGCATTGGGAGCGGCTGCCGTCTATGCACAATATCGCGACACCGAAGAGCCCGATTTCACGGTTGTAAAGGAGGACAGGGCCTTCCAACTGCGCGACTATCCCACAATCGTCGTGGCCGAGGTCACCCATTCGGGCAGTCGCCGCCAGGCGAGCGGTGCAAGCTTCCGCCGACTTGCCGCCTACATCTTTGCGCAGGATCGTCCTGAAGGTGGGGAAGAAATTGCGATGACATCCCCGGTGATACAGGACCGGGTGCAACGCGATGAGAAAATCGCCATGACCGCTCCGGTTATCCAAGAGGAAACCGATACCGATGAATGGCGCATGCGTTTTGTCATGCCGGCAAAGTACACGCTTGAAACGCTTCCGCCGGCACCGGAAGACATAACCCTCACCGAAGTGCCAGCACGGCGGATGGCGTCAGTGCGGTTCAACGGTTATGCGCGACGCGCGGAAATCGACCTGATGGAGCGGGAGCTCACCAACTGGATCGCCGCCCAGGAACTCGTTCCGGTGGGCGGCTTCGAATATGCATTCTACGATGCGCCGATGGTGCCGGGGCCGATGCGCCGCAACGAAGTCATGATCGAGGTGGCGAGCGACTGAACCACGCGCTCGCCACACTCACATCTCACGCATCTTCAAGCGTACGTCTGGTTTGCACCGTGCCGCCCAGATCCAGCTCCCATTGCTCGAACTCCTTGCGGCTGAGCAGGTAGCGGTCGCGGGCCTCCTGGAAGCTGATGATCTCTTCGCGCACGGCGCGAACGACATCGGCCTTCTTGGACTTCGACCAGTGGATGCGGTGCGACTTGGGCAAGCCATATTGCTTGATCGCTTCAGCGATGGAAATGTCGCTCGGGTACGCCATTTTTCGTCTCCTGTTCGCCCTGTTGCAGGAGGATGGTCGATTTTCAGGCTTAACAGCGGCCTACCAAACATGGTTGATTTCGGGTTAACAAATCCTGCCGTGCCGGGCATGCGACGAGCCGAAGCAAAACTGTCGGATCGTTTTACAGGTGCAGGGATTTCCGCCCGCTTTTTCGTGCGATAGCATTGACCGTCCGCCCCGGACCCGCGAATCTTGGGATATGAATTTGCGCATCTTCTCGGCGATCGTTTGTGTGGCATTGGCGGGTTGCGGAGAGGCTGTGGAACCGGATCTGGTGCCGGATTTGTCCATTGAGGATCGATGCTGGACCGACATGGGCTACGCAGACTGGAGCGGTTCTTGCCCGATGGGAAAAGCCGAGGGCAAAGGCACGGCAAGGCTCGAAACAAGCGGTATCGACGGAATCACTGGACAATTCGATGCCGGCATTCCTGTCGGCGAAGTGAGGGTGCGCTACGGTCCTGGCGGAACCTATGTTGGCGGTTGGCGCGAAGGTGAACCCGATGGCCGGGGGCTTTCGATGGAGGCGTGGGGCGAGGGTTATGAAGGTGGCTGGCTAGACGGATATCGACACGGCGAAGGCGAGTTCATAACGGCCGAAGGCAAGCGTATCCCGGGCCGTTGGGAGCGCAACAATCTCATCGGCAGCTGGTACGAGGATGCCGATACTGGCTGCGAGGTTTGGTTCGCCGTTCTCGACGACCCTATCGGGGAGTTATCTTGGACTGGCGAATGCGTGCGAGGTCGAGCGAGCGGCGAAGGTACAATCCACTGGCGGCAACTTGAAGAGAACGGCGTGGTCCATGAAGTTTCCTTCGAAGGCACCTTGCGCGACGGCAGACTGCACGGGACTGGCCGTTGGGAACAGGTCGATCGTTACACCAACGGCTCCGATCGCATTGTCAAGGTTGGCACATGGATCGACGGTCTACGTTCAGGCGTGGGAATGGATCGCAGCGTCAACGCATCCTTTCGAACGACGCAGGGATATGCCGGCAATTGGAAGGCGGGCAAGCGCCAAGGTCAGGGCCGTCGCTACAGCTACAAACGGCATGATGATGGCAGCGTCACAATCGAGAACGAGATCGGGCGCTTCCTCGACGGTGGCTTCGTTGCAGGACGCATGATACGCGAAGACCGATCAGGATCACGCTCTCGCGTCACGATTGAGAGAGGGCGGTTCGACGGTCAGTTCGTCGGCTATGGAAGCGCGGTCGTGTGGGTCGAGGAACGCGTCACAGGCTCCTCCACTTCGATGGTCCTGAGATATGAAGGTTCGCGCTTCGAAGATGGTCGAGGTGTGGTCCGTTTCGGCGATGGGGACTCATTTGTCGGTCAGGCTGGACCGTTTGGCCCCAGTGGATATGGCGGCGAGTTCCGGGACGGCATTTGCGTACTCCCGTCGATCGGATTTGTCGGCGCGTGCAAGACTGCGGAATTCGACACCGGCCGCCATTCGGGAAAGACCTGCATTGTTGCACGCGACCAAGCGGCGCTTTGCCTGAAGGTAATCAGTCGGTGGATCGCCTGACTCGACACAGGAAAAGGGGCGCTCGCAAGCCGCAAGCGCCCCCTCATTCAGCTGGGGCAAAAGCGAGTGCTACTCGCCGTCCGCAGTCTCTCCCGCATCGTCCATAAGTTGTTGCATCAAATAGACATATTGCAATGCCTGCAGTTTTGCGCGCTGTTCGTTATCGACACCGCCAGAATGGCCGCCGGTCATGTCCTCGAAGTAATAGTACGGTTGGCCCAACTCTTTGAGCTTGGCTGCTCCCTTGCGAGCATGCGCAGGGTGCGTGCGATCGTCGGCTGTAGAGGCCCATAGAAACGGGGTGGGATAGTCCACGCCTTCTTCGATCTTTTGGTACGGCGAATATCCTTCGATCCAGGCGCGTTGTTCCGGGATGCGGGGATCGCCATATTCGCCGATCCATGAGGCACCGCGCCCGATCAGGTGATAGCGCAGCATGTCGAACAGCGGGATCGCGACGATGGCGGCGTTGAACAGGTCGGGGCGCTGGGTGAATGCCGTGCCGACCAGCAGGCCGCCTTGCGACCCGCCCTGGATACCGAGATGTTTCGGTGACGTGATGCCCTTGTCGACAAGGTCCTGACCCACGGCAATGAAATCGTCCCAGGTGCGCTGCTTGTTCTCGCGGATCGCGGTCTGGTGCCATCCGGGACCGAATTCGCCGCCGCCGCGCAGATTGGCGAGCACATAGGCGCCGCCCTTTTCGAGCCACAGCTTGCCGGTGCTGCCCATGTAGGCGGGCAGGCGGGGAATCTGGAAACCGCCATAGCCGCTCATCAGAACCGGGGTGCTGCCGTCCATCTCCATGCCCTTGGGCTTGACCACGAAGTACGGGATCTTGGTCCCGTCAGCGCTGGTTGCTTCGAACTGCTCGACCGACATGCCGGTCTTGTCGAAGCGGCTGGGCGAGGTCTTGAGCACTTGCGGTGCGCCGCTGCCATCCGAATAATAGAGGGTGGTCGGATTGAGGAAGTCGGTCACCGTGAACATGATCTGGTCGGTCTCGTCCGATGCGGTGGCGATGCCGAGCGTGGCGTTGTCGGGCAATTCGACTTGCTCGCTCACCCACGCGCCGTCGACGAAGTTGAACTGAAGAACCTTGCCGACGACGTTGTCGAGCATGGTTACGAACAGCGCATTGCCGGTAATCGCACCGCCGCGCTTGGTCTGGCGCTCGCCCGGAGCCCATACGAGCGTCTTCTTCGCGGCGTTCGGATCTTTCTTCCATTCTTCCAGGTCGACCGCGATCAGGCTGTCAGCGGGGAAGGTCTGTCCATCGGTCTCCCAATCGACATCGGTCGAATAGAGCAAGTGGCCATCGACGATCCCATAAGGATTGGCCTTTTTGGGAATATCGAGTTTCACCCACTGATAGTCAGCCGGGTTCAGCCAGAAATACTCGCGCTCGTGGAAGCTCACACCGCGAAAGGCGGTGGTCGCGTGGATCGTACCGGTGTTGTCGCGCAACAGGCTGGCGCCGGCCCACACGTCATTTGCTTCGCCGCGGAAGATCTCCTTGGCGTCGCTAATGTCGGTTCCGCGCTTCCAGACGCGGGTGGTGAAGGGGTATTCGCTGGCCGTCAGCGTGCCTTCGCCGAAATCGCGACCGACCATCAGCGTGTCCTTGTCGACCCATTGGACGCCGCCCTGACTCTTCTCTTCAAGCGCAAAGCCGCCGTCGACGAATTGCTTGGTGGAGGTGTCGAATTCGCGCAGGATCGTGGCGTCTTCGCCGCCGTCGGAAAGCGCGATCATGCACATGTTGAGATCGGGCGGCAGGCAGGTCGAGCCCTTATAGACCCATTCCTTGCTCTCGGCGGCGGCCAGCGCGTCGATATCGAGCACCGTCTCCCATTCGGGTTCGTCGGTCTGGTAGCTTTCCAGCGTGGTGCGGCGCAGCAGACCCTTCGGATTCTCTTTGTCCTGCCAGAAATTGTACAGGCCATCCGGGCGGAACGAAACGTAGGGGATACGGTCTTCGCTGTCGAAGATGGCCAGCGCCTCGCTCTTGAGCTGTTCGAAGCGGGGATCGGCTTCGAGAACGCCCAACGTGCGCTCGTTTTCCTTCGTGACCCACGCCAGCGCTTCGTCGCTGCGGGCTTCTTCGAGCCAGATATGCGGGTCCTGTTCGGGGCCCGGGATCCCGGCTTCCTCTGCGTGGTCTTCGGCCTGCGCGCCGGTCGCGGCGGTGATTGTCATTGCCGCCGCCAATGCAAGTGTCGAAACAAGCTTCAAGTGTCCTCTCCTGTGGGGGATTCCTTGCGTCACGATTGCCGCAAATCCCGCCAAAGAAAAGGGGGAATCGGACCTATCCGGCAACTCCGGGGAAAACGGAATAGAAGTCGAGATATTCCTGCGGCATTTCGACCGTGTGAAAGGCGCCGCCATAGCCGAGCACGAAGGCGGTTCCGACAAGCGGTCCGACCGCCAGAGCCGGTGCCTGCCACTTCCTTGGTCCGCGAAAGTGGAAAGCGGCAATGACGTGGCTGAACACTGCCGTCACCGCAAGGATGTAATACGGCGTGAAGCCGTATCTTATCGGGTTCAGTCCGAGCGTACCGGCCGCCCAGTAGAAGTTGGTGTCGAGACCGACATAGAGACGGGTTATCAGTGCCGCAGCGGTGTGCATGACGATGAAATAGGCGAGATAGGCTGCGCTTATGAACTGCACCCAGTGCCAGAGGCCCTTGGCCTTTCGTTTGCGGATCGAGCCGAGGAGTTTGAACCCTAGTCCGACTTGCGCCGCCAGCGCGATCACCAGAGCGATCTCGAACAAGGGAAACTGGTACAGCAGGCGGCCAGCCGCGAGCGTCCTGGCGTGCGCCTCGACGCCGGCCAACGACATGAAGTGCGTTGCGAAATGCACCGCGAGGAAGATCAGGATAAGCAGCGCGAGATTTCGGTGCGCCTGCTTGGCTTGCCTTGCCTTGAGCTTCATGTCATCTCCCCTAATCGGATAAGTTTTATCCGGATAAAGAATATCCGATTAAGGAGTCAAGCGTGCAACTCGCAAAAGGCGTCGAATGGACCACGCATATTTGCGCGATGCTGCCGCTGGTGCCCGAGGGGCAGGGGCTGAGCGTCGATGCGTTGGCCGACTATTTTGAGGTGCCGTCCGCCTATCTCGCCAAGCAAATGCAATTGCTGCGCCGTGCTGGCATTGTGCGGTCCGTGAGAGGGAAAGGCGGCGGCTATCGGCTCGCGCGCTCGCCCGACGATATCACCCTGCTGGATATCGTGACGGCGATCGAAGGGCCTATGCCCGCGTTTCGTTGTACCGAAATCCGACAGAACGGCCCGTGCGGGTTGAAGCGCAAGGACTGCAAACGCCCGTGCGAGATTGCGTCCGCTTTTGCTGTGGCGGAGCAGACTTATCGCGAGGCATTGCAAGCAAAGACGCTCGCGTCGGTCATGCAGGACGCAGCGATGAATTCCTCCCCTGAGCATATGGTCGAGATCGCCGGGTGGGTTCAGCGTCAGGTGGCGTAGGACTCGCAATAGTTGACTTGTAACAAGTGTTTACAGGCAAAGGCGAACGTCCGTTAACGAATTGGCGGATACGTTTGCTCGCATGAGCAAATTCGTAACAATCGATGAGAACGCGATCGCCAATTCCGTTGCCTTGGGAGGCCATAAAGGTGTCTCGGCAGCATTCTGGATCGATGCGCAGAACGTAGAAGCCAGGATGCTGTGGCTGAACGGCACGCATGCCGAGGTCTTCTTCCTGACGCCGATAGACTTGCAGAGACATCAGACTGCTGCATTACTGGTGCGCGATTACGTTAGCCTGCCAATGCAGGTCGAGCGCGTCTTGGG
>JASJDE010000059.1 GCA_030065195.1 Erythrobacter sp.
CGCCTCAGCCCGGACGATCGCATTCGTGCCAAGACTGATTTGCGGCTGAAATACGAGGTCGATTTCCTTTTCGAGATCGGCGCAGCGCAAGGCCTGTTCGACGACGTTCACGCACAGCAAGCCCAGGCACGCTACGAAATCGAACAGGCCTTGCGCTGCGCCGATCTCGAAAAGGAAATCGACCTCGTATTTCAGCCGCAAATCAGTCTTGGCACGAATGCGATCGTCCGGGCTGAGGCGCTTGCCCGCTGGACAAGTCCGCATGTCGGAAAAATCGAGCCATTGCGCTTCATAAAGATTGCGGAGCAGAGCGGTCTGATCACGGGGATCACCTTGGTGGTCGTTGAAAAATCCCTGAACCAGCTGAAATCGTGGCCCTCACCGATCCCGCTGTCGATCAACCTGTCCGGCTATGATCTCATCTCCGATCCGACAATCGACCAGATTATCGAACTGGTTCGGAGTTCTGGCATCGATCCCAAACTGATCGAGTTCGAAGTCACCGAGACCGCTATGATGGGCGACTTCGACAAAGCGACCGCCAATCTCAATCGCCTTGCCGAACTCGGATTTTCGATTGCACTCGATGACTTTGGAACGGGTTATTCGAACTTCAGCTACCTTCGCTCGCTGCCGATCGAGAAACTGAAGGTGGATCGCTCGTTCATCCAGGATCCGACCGATCCGATGACGGAGAAAATACTCTCCTCGCTCGCGGGAATGGCACGCATCCTCGGCGTGCATTGCCTGCTCGAAGGAGTCGAAGACGAAATCGAGTTACTGATGGCCAAGCGCATCGGGGCCGAATCGGTCCAAGGCTATTACTTCGGCGAACCGATGAGTGCCGAGGCGTTGCTCGGATTGGTGGACCCGGACCAGAATGCTTCTGAGAGCGCTATCTCGGCGGCCTGATCGGCACTATCCGTGCTTTCGGCCAAAGAGACACAATCCGATTGCCCGCTTGACCCGCACAGGCACTTTGCCAAAGGTTGACCGTTGACTGCCTAACCAAGTGCAACACGGGATAATCGAATGCTGGGTAAGTTCGTGAGTGGATGGATCGCGGTGCTAGCTGCAACGTGGTCGATGATTCAACCAGCGCAAGCACAATCGTTCCTCGAGGGCGAATTCGACCCTGCAATCCCTACTCTGGAAGAGTCGGTCGGCCATGCGCCAGGAACGCGGATCACATCTCCGGACGAGATGCTTGCATACCTCGGGGCACTTGTCGAAGCCGCCCCTGAACGAGCCAGGCTGGTGGAATATGCCCGGAGCTGGGAAAACCGACCACTTCACTATGTTGTCCTAACCGCCCCCGAAAACATGGCTCGGCTGGATGCGATCCAAGCCGATCTGGCCAACATAGCTGCCGGTCGCGCCAGCAATGGCAGCGCCTTGCCCGTTACGTGGCTGGCAAACAGTGTGCACGGCAATGAGATTTCTCCTGTCGATGCGGCATTGATGATGACCTATCACCTGCTCGCCGCACAAAACGATGAACGCGTCGACGGAATTCTGCGAAACTCCATCGTTATTATCGATCCATTGCAGAACCCCGATGGACGCGCGCGCTTCGTCAGCCGGTTCCGCGCCGCCTTGGGGATCGAAGCCGCTTCCGACCGCCAAGCTGCCGAGCATGACGAGCCGTGGCCGAGCGGGCGCGTAAACCACTACATGTTCGATCTGAACCGGGACTGGTTCACACTCAGCCAGCCAGAGACGATCGGCAAAGTGGCCGCAATTCGATCCTGGAACCCGGTGGTGGTGGTCGACGTCCACGAGATGGGAGGCGACGAGACATACTTCTTCAGTCCTGCTGCCGACCCGATCAACCCCAACATCACCGCCGCCCAGCGCCGCGCCTATGAGATCATCGGACGCAACAACGCCGCGTATTTCGATCGCATGGGCGAACCGTACTTCACGCGCGAGGTCTACGACCTCTTCTATCCAGGCTATGGCGATACGTGGAACACACATCATGGATCGATTGGCAGCACCTACGAACAAGGTTCTGCGCGCGGATTGGTCTTCGAACGCCGCGACGGAACGACGCTCACCTACGCCGACGGAGTCCGTAACCAGTTCATTGCCAGCCTGTCGACCGCCGAAGCTGTTGCTAGAAATGCCGATCGTTTCCTGAACGACTTCGCCAGTTATCGTTCCGCGAACGCAAATGGTGCAGCCGGACGCGGGAGCTATTTGATCGACCTCGCCTCGCGTCGTTGGAACGGCGAGGCACTGGGTCGGAGGCTCGCAGCGCAAGGCATCACCGTACTGCGCCGCGACGGTCCGGTGAACGCATGCGGTCGTTCATATCCCAATGGCTACCTTGCAGTGCCGCAAGCTCAACCTGCCGCCCGACTTGTGCGCAGCTTGCTTGACACCGACACCCCGCTCCCGCGCGATTTCATTACGAAACAGGAGCAGCGCCGTTCGCAAGACCTGCCGCACGAACTCTACGATGTCACCGCATGGTCGGTCGGATTCATGTCGGGTGTGGACGTGGCGCTGTGTGCAAGCGCCGTTCCCGGCACCACACTCGAAGGAACGGCACCGATTGCGCCAGTTGCCGAAGGCACAGGAAGCTTCGCCATTGCCGTTCCGTGGACCGATAGCGGGCAGGCGCGTCTGGTTACCCTCGCACTTCGAGCGGGACTGGAAGGGCGCGCCACCGATGAGGCCTTCACCAAGGATGATCGCGAGTTTCCGCGCGGAACCGTGATATTCCCGAGCGGCGCCAACGAGCCCGGCGGCCTGGCCCGGCTCGCGGAATTGGCCCGCGAAATCGGCGCACATACGGTGGCGCTGGATTCGAGCTGGGTCGAAGATGGCCCCAACTTGGGCAGCGATGCGTTCGTCAGACTGACGCTGCCCAAGGTCGCAATGGCATGGGATGACGGAGTTTCCCAATTGAGCGCGGGCGCAATGCGTTACGTGCTGGAGCGTCGGCTGGGGCTGCCGGTCGTGCCGATCCGCACCAATCGATTCGGGCGCGCCGACTTGAGTGAATACGATGTAGTTCTCGTGCCGGATGGCCGTCCGCGCGGCGAGGTTGGCGACAGCGGTCTTCGAACCCTGCGAAGGTTTGTGGAACGCGGCGGCGTGCTGGTTGCTGTCGGGAACAGCCTTGGTGCGTTTTCGGCAGGCGAAGACCCACTGCTGGCGATTAATCGCGAGGCGGCATTGGGCCGAGAACCGTCAAGCGCCGCCGAAGACTCGAAGGAAGAACTTGCCGAGGCAACGGAAATCACCAGTGAAGATGAATATCGTGAGGTCATCCAGGACGAAGAAGCCCTTCCCGATACTCTCCCTGGCGCACTCCTTAACACCGTCGCGGATAACGAGCACTTCCTGTCCGCGGGCTATGACGATGGCGCCATTGTGCTGGCAAGCGGTTCGCAGATTTTCACTCCGCTCGACCGCGCCGAAGGAACCAATGTCCTGCGCTTCGCCCCGGCAGATTCGCTAATTGCAAGTGGCTATGTCTGGGATGAGAACCGCCGCCAGCTGGCCTTCAAGCCATATCTAATGGCCCAGCGGACGGGCGACGGACTGACCATTGGATTTGCGCACGATCCATCGACTAGGGCTTATCTCGATGGACTGGACTTGCTGATCGCAAATGCGGTGCTGATCGCGCCATCGCGAGTGAGGTAAGCAGGTACTACGTGGCGATTCCGAAGTCTGCTATCGTGGCGTCCGTCATACTTTCGACGAAGCGGCTAAGCCTATCGGGTCGCCTTGTCCCCGGAGGAAGAGCCACGCGTAGTGGCAAGCTCGCGGCCCTCCATTCGGGTGCCGGTGCGACCAATTCACCCGATTTGAGCAAATCCTTCACCAGCCAGTGGGGAAGGATCGCTATGCCCAAACCCTGCCGCACCGCCTCCAGCGAAGCAAAGATATTGTCGACCGTAAGGCGTGGCCCGACGGAAAACGCGCGCTCGGTCCCATTCTCATCGAAGAGCGCGATCCGTTCACCCTCATAGGGCCCAAGCGAAACCCAAGGGAGGTCCTCAAGTGACCTGTTGGGGGTTTCGGGGTGGCCAACGACCAACCGCTCGATGGAACCGATTTCGCGTACAACGAGCGATTGATCGGGCACATGACCCACCCGAAACCAGCAGTCGCACCCCTCTTCGGCAAAGCGGATCGGGCGGTCGGTGAGGCGCCAATCAATCGAGACGCCGGAATGATCGATCAGGAACTGGGTCGCCGCCTTGATTAACACGCCCTGACCCAGTGCCGTAGGAGCAAACGCCCGAATGTCTCCGCGCAAATCGGATCCTGCCCGGTTCGATTCTTCCAGTTCTCTCCATTGAGCCACCAGTCCGCGGGCTTGGGCTAGCAAGGCCGTGCCCTCGCTGGTTAGCGTCAGCTTGTGGGTCGTCCGGTGAGCGAGAACCGTACCCATCATCTGCTCCAATGCAGCGAACTGGCGCGAGATTGAAGGCTGCGTGACGCCCAGATCGCGCGCCGCCGCGGACAAGGAACCGCGCTCGGCAACCCGAATGAATGTTTCGAGAAGACCAATTCGGTCAAACCGCATGCTCATGCTTTACACGCATAACAGATATGCTTTTCATTCGTCTACCGATCATCATGCTCCACCAATATGTTCGTCGCCACGAACGCAAAGGAGCATCCCATGTCCAATCATACCAATCGAAAATTCAAGTTCGCCAACGGCCAAGTCGTCGATCGCATCGGTTTCGGTGCCATGCGTCTCACCGGTCAACCGGGCAATTTCGGCCCCTTTCACGATTGGGACGGAGGAAAAGCCCTCCTGCGCCGCGCCTATCAGCTCGGCATCCGGCATATCGATACTGCGAGGGCCTATGGCCCCGGCTTCAACGAGCGCCTGATCGCCGAAGCACTGCAGGACGCGAAAGGTCGATTTCCGGCCGATCTCCTCATCGCCTCCAAAGGCGGAGTCGAAAAGGACGCGAACGGAATTCGGCGCGACACACGTCCCCAGTCGATTGCGCGGCATTTGCGTGAAAGCCTCGCCAATCTCCGCACTGACCACATTGGCCTTTACTACGTCCACGCACCGGATGGTGTCACCCCGTTGGCGGCAAGCGTCGAGGTCTTGGAGGACGCTCGTCGCGCCGGAACGATTGGCGGCGTCGGCTTGTCGAACGTTTCGCGCGCCGATGTCGAGGCGGCGCTTGAGATCGCTCCGATCATGGCGGTCCAGAATCGCTATTCGCCGGCCGACCCGTTCGATCCTGAACAGGAGGCTCTAATCGACTGGCTGGCCGAACTCGGAATTGCCTATGTCCCGCATGGTCCCCTTGGAGCGCATCCCATGAGGAATGGCGCAGCCACGGATCCTGGCAGCGCTCTCAGGACTTTGCTGACACGCGCTCCCAACATCCTCGCGATCCCCGGTACGACCAGTCGACTTCATCTCGATCAGAACGCAGCGGTCACTTTGTCTGCACGATCAGCAGAGCTGGAAAATGTCTGATCGGATGGCTCGCGTGCGAATGGTGGCGGTTGCCTGGATCGCTGTGTGGCCGACGATCACGTTGCTTCTCACGATCGTCGAGCCCCTTGCGCGAGGTTGGCCGCTTCCGCTCCGGACGCTGCTAGTCAGCGCGGTTATGGTTCCGGCCATGGTCCTGGTCTTGTTCCCCGCTATCGACCGCTTGCTTTCGCTCGTCATGCGGTTCAATCGTCGAACCGTAGCCCGTCACCGCTGGGGAGCTGTGGAATGACCATCGAGCCCCACCCTTCCCCTGGGGCGAGGCTCGATCGCGGCAGCTTCGCTTAACCTTTTTTGCCTCAGATCTTGGTCATATAGGCGTGGATGAACGGCTCGATAGTTTCGCCTCGATCGCTCTCGACTTTCATCTTTGCGCCGGTCCATTCATCGACCTTGGGTACGGTCAGCGTGATGACGCTGTGTCCCTGAGCAAACGCGTAAGTCACCGCACCGTCATCGGAGCGCTCGGCTGAACCTCCTTCTATGATCTCGGCATCCTTTTCAGGCGCGCGCATCGACCACGTCAGCAATTCGAAACCGCCATTCTCGCTTGGCTGAACCGCGATAGTGCGGTCGTCGAGGTAACCGGTGAAGACTGCTTCATGTTGCGAGCGGCAATCGGTCCGAGTCCCGTCGAATTCCATGCTGGAAACGATAGGGAACACCACGGCGTCAGGATTGTCAGCCACCGCACCGGGGCTGACCGTATTCATCGTTCCGCGCGCTTGGCCGGTGGTTGCATCCTGAAGCGTATAGCGCACCTGGCTCATCCCGGCATCGGGATCGACCAACGCAATCCAGTCGAATTGCGAACGTCCGAGATCGGTTCGCTGATGCCGCTGTATCGCCTTCACCTTGCCGTTACGGAACTGCGTAAGCGCGATCAGGCTCTTACCCTTGGCATCGTCGCAAAGAAAACTGGCACGTTCGTAATTGCCTTCGCCCGAATAGACATAAGCGGTATATCCGGCTGCATCGGTGACGGGTGGCACGGACTCATGCGGATGCGCCTCCGCTCCGGAGGCGGACAGCGCCGAAATGCCCGCCATCGCGAACAGAGAAACGCACATAAGCTGCGGAATATTGACCTGAACCATCCACACTCTCCCCACATTGCCCGGCGCATGTTTACGCCAGCCCTGAGCGCGACCTCGATTCGCACTCTCGTTCATGTTGGAAATACGGTTGCTGAATGCCTGCGTTATTGATCGTACATCTTGACCGCCAAAAAACTGAACGGCGACGGCCAGGCAGAAGAGTTCAGGAGCCGAACAGGAACATGTTCACGGTCAAACGGCCCCGACGCGGGTCGTCGGAAAGCGCTGTCGGGTCGGGGATAATCCCCGAGTGCAGCAACCGACCACGGTAAAGCGCAAGCCGGTCCACTTTTGCTTCGACCGCACCGATCTGTTCGAATCGCTCGCTGTCCGTGGGATATCCATCAGGTGGTGGCCCGAACTCACGCTCATCTTGCACCAGTGCGGCTTCGTAGGCTGCCTCGCGCTCTGGCGTAATCGTCTCAAACCCGGTCCGGCGATGACGATAGAACGCGGTGCCGCCGCTCTCGGAGCCTCCCAGATAGTGCATGATCGCGACCCGTCCCGCATCGGAATGATCGTGGTGCGGAATCCGCTGGCGCGGCGACAGCGCCTCCGGCGCAAGCGTGACGACGCTGAAAGCCGCCACTTCGCACTGGATTGAGCGGGTCAATCCGAACACCCGACCGATGATCTGCATCATCAGATCGCGCCGCAGGTCGAGATAAGTTGGGTCCGCCGGAGCGCGAATACCGGGGTAGTCGACCCCGGCAGGATAGTACTGCGCAGCCTCGCCCATGGCTTGCAAACGCTCGGGCTGACCGGTGAAATCATCAACAATGACGATCGGTTCGCCCTCACGACCGATCTGCTGCACGCTTACTCTGGCTTCAGGCAAGTTCATCCTGCCGGCCTTACCCGCCCGCGTGGTAAAAATCGTACACTTGGCGCGCGACCTTGTCGCTTACACCGGGCGCGCGTTGCAGGTCTTCCAGCGCCGCCGCTCTCACCTTGCTCGCCGTGCCGAAATGCAGCAGCAGGGCCCGCTTGCGGGCGGGGCCGATGCCGGGAATCTCGTCCAGGGGCGAGGCAGCGATCGCTTTCGACCGCTTCGCCCTGTGCGCGCCGATCACGTAGCGGTGGACTTCGTCGCGCAGCCGTTGCGCATAGAAAAGCACGGGAGAATTGGTCGGCAGCATCTTCTCGCGGCCATCGGGGAAATGGAACACTTCGCGCCCTTCCCGCCCATGATGAGGGCCCTTTGCAATGCCAATCACCGGAAGATCGTCGATCCCGAGCTCGCCCAGCACTTCCATCACGCTCGACAGCTGGCCCTTGCCGCCGTCGACCAGCACGAGATCCGGCCAGACTCTGGTCTTTTCACGGTCGGGATCGTCCTTCATCGCCCGGGTGAAACGCCGCTGCATGACTTCACGCATCATCGCGAAGTCGTCGTTGGTCTGCGCTTCCTTGATGTTGAACTTTCGGTACTGGGACTTCTCGAAGCCCTCTGGACTGGCGACGACCATTGCACCAACGGCCTTCGCGCCCTGTATATGCGAGTTGTCGTAAACCTCGATCCGCTCAGGTGGCGCATCGAGCTCCAGGAACTCAGCCAGTTCGCGATTGATCTTCGCCTTTGTCCCCGTCTCGGCCAGCCGCCGCTCGAGCGCCTCGACGGCGTTGCGCTGCGCCTGCTGCAGCAGCTTGCGCCGGTCGCCGCGCTGAGGGATCGAAATGCGAACCTTCTTCTCGACCAGCTCAGACAGGGCTGCTTCCATCAGTTCGCTTTCGGGAAGGTCACGGTCGACGAGCACGGTCGGCGGCGGCGGCACTTCCTCGTAGAACTGCAACATAACGTTGGAGAGCACTTGCGCTTCGTCGACCTCCTTGGTGTGCGAAGGGAAGAAAGCGCGATGGCCCCAATTCTGGCCGCCACGAATGAAGAACGCCTGGACTCCGACATGACCACCCTTGCTGGCCAAAGCGAAGACGTCGGCGTCCCCCACCCCGCTGGCATTGATCGCCTGCGAACCTTGGATAAATGTCGCCGCGCGCAGCCGGTCGCGCAGGATAGCGGCGGTTTCGAAATCGAGTTCATCAGCCGCCTTGGCCATCTGTTTTTCCAGATCCGCCTGCACCTGCGACGACTTTCCTGCGAGGAAATCCTTCGCCTGCCGCACGAGTGCGTCGTAGTCCTCTTCGGAGATGCGATCCACGCATGGAGCCGAGCAGCGCTTGATCTGATACAGCAGGCATGGTCGGTCGCGATTGTTGAAGAAGCTGTCGGTGCAACTCCTAAGCAGGAACAGCTTTTGGAGCGCGTTCAGTGTCGTGTTGACGCTGCCCGCGCTCGCGAAAGGTCCGTAATAGTTGCCTTTGGCCCGCCGCGCCCCGCGATGCTTGTGGATGCGCGGAAACTCGTGATCGGCGCGCAGCAGGATGAACGGGAAACTCTTGTCGTCGCGCAAAAGGACGTTGAACGGGGGACGATAGCGCTTGATCAGCTGCGCTTCGAGCAGAAGCGCCTCGGCCTCCGAATTTGTGGTGACGATCTCCATCGAACGGGTCTGCGAGACCATCCGCTGGAGCCGTCCGGACAGCTGCTTGACCTGCGTGTAATTGGTCACCCGAGCCCGCAGGCTGCGCGCCTTGCCGACATAAAGCACGTCGCCGCGCGCATCGAGCATTCGGTACACGCCCGGGATCGGCTTCAAGACCTTCACCGTCTCGCGGATCGACTCGACCCCCGCTTCGAGGTTCGGCTGCGCACGCGCGACGGTGTAGGCCGCGCGCTCCTCGTTGAAGCGTTCGGCCCCGCGCGGATCGTGGGGTGAGCCTGCCTTGGTTCCGGACATAGGCGGAAAATAGTACTGCGGGCAGCCTTAGGGAAGGTGCGCCAGCCCCATCCCCACAGGGAGTCAGAGAAGAAATGAACAGCGATTGGCCGAAATTGAATCAAATAGAATCATACTTCTTTGCATTTCTTCCAAAATCAATTATGATGTATCAAACAAGAAAATCATAGAAATATCAAATAGATTAGCTAACGAGATTAACTCGAAAACAATAGATATTCTGTTTTACATGTTTTTCGCCCCCACATCCGGGGCTCGGTTAATCAGGACCGGTGACATCGGAACGCGATTATCGCTGAATGGGTTCGACAACTAGTTTAGGACCAACCGGCACCCCCAAAATGCCGGTCAAAGCGGAGTGGAGTACGACGACGCCCCCTGTCGTCTCCGCTCCGCTTTTTCATTTCCGCAAGCATTGGAATTGCGAAAGCACCGGCCTATCGGCTGAGCCGTGGAACGCTTCGATCTCATCATACTTGGTGCCGGTGCCGCAGGGCTGATGTGTGCTGCAAGCGCGAGCCGAGGCGGAGCCCGGATTGCCGTCCTCGAGAAGGCTGAAAGGCCCGGCAAGAAAATCCTGATCTCGGGCGGCGGCCGCTGCAATTTCACCAATATTCACGCCGGCCCCGCGCACTACCTTTCGGCCAATCCACACTTCGCCAAGTCGGCGCTCGCCCGCTATACTCCTCAAGACTTCATTGAGCTGGTCGAGCGCTACGACATCGCTTGGCACGAAAAGACTTTGGGACAGTTGTTCTGTGACGGATCGGCTAAACAAATCGTGCAAATGCTGCTCGACGAGTGTCCCGACAATGTCGATGTGGTTTGCAACGCCGACGTCACCGAAGTTGTTCGCGATGGCGAGCATTTCCGCGTTCTCTCGAACGGCACGAGCTACACCGCTCCCGCCATGGTGATCGCCACTGGCGGGCCCTCGATCCCAAAAATGGGTGCAACAGGATTTGCCTACGACCTTGCGCGACAATTCGGTCTCAAAGTGGTCGAACCACGGCCCGCCCTCGTACCGCTGACGCTAGGCGGGGAAGACATTCTCTTCCGCGAGCTCTCCGGCGTATCGGCACCTGTGAGAGCTCGAGCAGGCAAGATCGAGTTCGCGGAAGCTGCGCTCTTCACACATAAGGGACTTTCTGGCCCTGCAATCCTTCAAATCTCGTCCTACTGGCGACATGGCGAAGAGATAGGCATTACTTTCCTGCCGCAAATGGCGGACGACTGGATCCTCGATTTGAAGCGCGACAAACCTCGCGCGACCCTAAGATCGATCCTGAGCGAGCATCTGCCCGATCGGCTCGCCGAAGCACTGGCACAACGGCTTGGAGTGTATCGGGATCTGGGCAATGTGCCTGACAAGGAGCTGCGACGGGCTGCGGCTCGGCTCGCCGACTGGCGCTTCCTCCCGAACGGAACCGAGGGTTTCGCGAAGGCGGAGGTGACAATTGGCGGAATCTCAACGAACGAGCTTTCCAGCCGAACGATGGAGGCGAAGAAGGTGCCCGGACTTTACGCTGTTGGGGAAGCAGTCGACGTGACCGGTTGGCTAGGTGGCTACAATTTCCAATGGGCATGGGCCAGCGGCGCGGCTGCCGGAGCAGCAATTGCTCTTTCGCGCTGACCCAGCTCAATTCTTGGGGTCGGTCGGTGCAACTCCAATCGACCAGATCGGGTCCCAATAGTCGGTAATGAACCGCTGTGTCGCCGTTTGGTCAGCGATCACGTAGCCATGCTCCTGCAGATAGCCCGGATAGATATTGTCCGACCCGACGAAGAAGACGCTATCGTCTACAATCCAGATCTTACCATGATTGTATTCTCCACTCGGCACCTGCCGAACATTGAGCAACTTGGAGTCGGATCCGAGTCTATCGAGAATAACCTTGCGCAGATTGTTTCCCCCCATGTCATCCGAATACCCGCCTGCACCAACCTGAAACTCGGAAAGGATGATGTCGACCGTCGCGCCGCGTCGCAGAGCGTTGACCACGTCGTCGATGAAATTGCCCGGCCAGATAACGAAACCGGCTCGGCTCACAACGTCGGTGTCTGCGATCTTCTGCTGCGAAACGCGTATATGGCCGCCCGGTTTCACTTGGCTGAGCGCCATATGCCGCGCGGTGCTGCTCGCCTGCTGCGCTTTGGCATCCCCAGGGTTGAAGCTTGAAAACGGAAACCACAACGGCACATTCGGAGTATTGGCATAGGTCCCATTCACCCGCACCTGCTCGAAGAGGCGTGCGTAGGCGTATTCAAGCGCAAGGGCGGTCTGGTCGGCCAAGGTCCATAGACCGAGATTTCCCACCGCCAGGATCGGCAAGGTACCGGTCCCGGACGGCGGCGCGATGCCCGAGTTCGCGAATGAAGGTATAGTGGCAGTCCCGAATGCTGTGTCACCCAATTTGAGCGATTTGAACTCGGCCGTGCCGCCTGCTGCGACCTGCTTCCAAAGGTAATCCGCCCAGGCCTGCGAGGAAGCCGCAGCCTCACCCTCCACCTTGATCGATATGTCGTAGAGGTTGGCGTTGCAACCGGTCGACAGGTAGTCGTTCCAGTAATTCATCCCTCCAACCATGCCGCAGGCCCCGTCGACCGCGAGAATCTTCGAATGATTCCAGGATCCGGGAAGCTGTTTGACTCCATCGATCCATGGCACATTGAGATTGCCGATCCAGCAAGTCATGTTGGCGAGACCACTTTGACCGGAGCTCTTATTGAGCAGGATATTCGCGAAATCGAACGGCAGGGGGTTTCCATCGTTGGGCAACCCTTCGAGAAAACGGACTACGACTGGTGCTGTCGATGCCTTGGCGATCGCGATCAGTGCATCAGCAATATCCTGCTCGAACTGATCGTTCGCTCGACCCGCGCCCAGGCCAAGATGGGCGATGTCGATGAAATGCGGATTTCCGGGCGCTGCGGCTGCAAATTGCTTGAGAATGCCGTCAAAGGCCACCCAGAGAGCCGAATGAGACTGATTGGGTTTGTTCTGAATCAGATAATCGGACGGTAAAGTGTTGCCAGTGCTACATTGATAGCTCTGGCCTTCCAGACTTGCGTCCGTGCCGCGCAGGACAGTCAGGATCGAATTGAGGATCGCTGCACTTGGAGACGTGGCAGCGGTCGTTTCTTCGGCTAGCTTCGGCAAGCCCTCAAGATTGGCACCATCGTCCATGAATACCCCCATCCGTTTACAATACTTGCAGAGTAAACCACACTCGATTCTGGCTATTCACTCAAATGCAACTCGCGATTTTTCGCGCGCTCTGAACTTCTTGCCCGAAACTTTTGAATGAGTCTATTTCTGGCCATCGGATAACAACTGGCCGAGAACGCCGTCTGATACACGGCGCAACAAAGTTGCGCAAAACCCTTCCCCGACGGCAATGCCTACCGCGTGCGTCAGGTTGTTTTGTCAATCATTTGTGCCTACGTCCCTTAGCAGAGCTCACAAATTGAGCCGAAACCGGGGCTTTTTGCGTCGGTCTGCAGGAGAGACCCTTGCGCCAGTTGCAAGGCATGGATTCCTCGTTTGTCGCGCTGGAATCGCCAAATTCGCCGATGCATATCGGCAGCGTATTGATCTATAATCCGGCCACCGCGCCTGGAGGGTTCGTACGTTTCAAGGATATTCTCGGCTTCATCGAAAGCCGTATGCAACTCTCTCGCACGATGCGCCAGCGTCTCGTGCGTGTGCCGTTCGACCTCGATTATCCATACTGGATCGAGGACCCCAACTTCGACCTCGAGTACCATGTCCGCCATGTCGCGCTTCCCAAGCCCGGTGATTGGCGGCAGCTCTGTATCCAGGCTGCACGCATCCACGCTCGCCCGCTCGATCTCAGCCGCCCACCATGGGAATTCACGGTCGTCGAAGGACTGGACAATGTCCGCGACTATCCGCCGGGCTGTTTCGCGTTTGTGACGAAGGTCCATCACGCCGCGATTGACGGGATGAGCGGTATCGACCTGATGGAAGCGCTCCACACCGTCACACCGAACACCGCTCCTCCGAACGAGCCGGACAACTGGAAACCGGAAAAGGTTCCGAGCCCCGTCGAGTTGCTCGGGAAGTCCTATGTGAACGCCTTGCTCAATCCTGTGAAACAGGCGCAGGTTGCCGCGCAGGCCCTGCCCGGCGTGGCAAGCGCGATCAAAGGATTGATAACCCGCGACTTCAAGCTCAGCACCGACATGGTGCCGCCGCGCACCCGATTCAATCGCTCGATCTCGCCGCACCGTGTGGTCGAGGGACAAAGCTTCCCGCTTGCCGACCTCAAATCGATCCGTACGCTGCTGCCCGAAGCCAAGGTCAACGATGTTGCCATCGCGATAATCGGCGGAGCATTGCACAAATATCTGAGCTCCAAGGACGACCTGCCGAAGTCGACGATGACCGCCATGGCACCGATCTCCGTCCGCTCAAGCGACGAGAAGGGCGACATGGGCAACCAGGTAGCGGCGATGGTCGCACCGCTCGGGACGCATATCGCCGATCCCAAAGAACGGCTTGAGTATGTCTTCGGGCAGACCAGCAACTCCAAAGCGATGACCAATGCGCTCGGCGCGCGAACGATGACCGAAGTCAGCAAGGTCAATCCGCTGCTCTACATGGCGCTCGGCGCGCAGCTATTTAGCCGGGTGAGCATCGCTCACAAGCTTGCGATGCCGTTCAACACCGTCGTCACCAACGTTCCCGGCCCGCCGGTGCATATCTATTCCTCGGGCGCGCGGATGGAGAGCATGGCGCTCTCCTTGATCTGCCTGACCGACGGACTGGGCCTTGCACACGTCGTGCAAAGCTATGTCGACGAGGCCTATATCAGCTTCACCGCCTGCCGCGACATCATGCCCGATCCGGAATTCTATTCTCAGTGTCTGCAAGACAGCTTCGAGGAGATGCTGGCCGCAGCCAAGAAAGCGGACAAACCCGCCAAGAAGACAGCCACCAAGAGAACAACCAAAACCAAGACGCCCGCCAAGAAGGGTCGCACAACACGCTCACGGGCCAAGGCCACGGCGAACAAGGGGGAGAAAGCATAATGGCGAGCATTCCAGCCGATTTCATGGACACCGAGGCACCGCCGACGCCGCGTCCGCCCAATCGCATTTGGACATTCGCCGAGGGGCGTGCATTCTTCGAACTCGGGGCGCTATACGCCTCGATGCCGATGTTGTCCTCGACCTTGCCCAAAGGCGATGGCCATTCGGTCATCACGTTGCCGGGCTTCATGGCGACCAACAATTCGACGGTGCCGATGCGCAGACTGCTAGGGCAGCTGGGATACGATGCGCTGGGCTGGGACAGCGGACGGAATGTCCGCGTAAACGAAGTGCTGATCGGTCGTCTCGAGCGCCAGCTTAAGGAAGCGAACGACGAAAGCGGGCGTAAGGTCTCCCTCGTCGGCTGGAGCCTTGGCGGCGTGCTTGCCCGCGAACTGGCAAAATTGCATCCTGATCGCGTGCGGTTCGTGATCTCGCTCGGCAGCCCGATCACCGACGACCGCAACCACACGAATGCCGCTCGACTTTTCAAGTTCTTCAATGGCGATGAGCCAGAGAAGATTCGCGGAGGCCGGTTTACCGGCCTCGATGTCGCGCCACCGGTCCCTACCACTTCGATCCTGACCAAGACCGATGGCGTAGTCCATTGGCGCGGCAGCGTTCAGTGTCCGAAGAAGACCAGCAGCAATCACCCGACCGAGAATATCCAGGTTTACGCCAGCCATTGCGGGCTCGGCGTGAATCCTTCCGTGATGATAGCTTTGGCCGATCGCCTGGCCCAGCCTGAGGATGACTGGATGCCTTTCGAGGCCCATCCGCGCCATGCCTGGATGTTTCCGAAGCTTAGCCTGGGCTAACACTCATCAAAACAACTTTCGGATATCCACACCGATGAATCGACCCACCGGGTCGATCAGGAATGGCTGATAGTTGAGCGGCGTTTCACCGTTTTCATCAACCACCCGCCGCCGCGCATCGAAGATATTGTCCGCGCGCAGCGAGATGCGCAGGTTCTTGAGCGCGCCTTCGTTCTTGCCGACCAGCTGCCCGATCTCGCTAAACAGGCGGATATCGAAGGTGGCGAGATCGTCGAGGAAAATGTCGCCGCTGGTTCCCGTGCCCGACCCGTTGAGCCGCGCCGATCCGGTGTAGCGGCCCGACAAGCGCATGCCGATGCCATTGCCGAAAATGCCCGCCTCCAGCCGCGAAGTGTGGCGCGAGAGGCCGAATGCATTGGTCGAGTCCCCGTCGAGTTCATCGAGCGGATCTAGACCCGGCGCGATCAGGATTTCGCTTTCGAGATTGATCGTGTGATTGAGCGAAACGAAGTAGCGCCAACCGCGGAAATTGCGGCGCTGGAGTGGGTTGAAGGCAGGTCCACCGCCGCCCCTGCGCGCGCCTTGCCCACCGGGTTGCTGACCTTGAGGGCCGCTGGCGCAGAACTGTGATCGGAACCGCTCAAGCGCGGCATCGTGTATGTTGCCGTTCTCGTCGCGTGATTGATCAAGGCCCAGCTTGATGAATTGCGGGTCGACACCAGGCAATTCTTCAGAAACATCTTCACCGCGCTCGATCTTGCCGATCAATTGGCGGATCGCAGCAATTCCGTCTTCGCCGCAGGCGCGCTCGCGGAAGGCGGCCGATACTCCCGGTTGGTCCTCACCTCGATTGCCCTGCCCTGCCGGACCGCCCGCGACGCCCGGCGGTGGGTCACCGTTACCTTCGGGCCTGCCGCCCCGGCTAGGTCCGCTCGAACCGCCGTGCCCGCTGCGGAACAGGGACGGGTCCATGCTGCACAGGCGTTCTCGAAACTGCGCGATGCGCTCGTCGCTGATTTCGCCATTGTCGTCGCGGAT
>JASJDE010000060.1 GCA_030065195.1 Erythrobacter sp.
GCCGGCAAGACCGGGACGACCAGTTCGAACAAGGACGGTTGGTTCGTCGGGTTCTCCAGCGGGATTACGACCGGCGTGTGGATGGGCCGCGACGATGCAAGAGCGGTACGCGGCCTCCAGGGCGGGCGAGCTCCCGCTCAGGCATTCGCCGCCTATATGCGCTATGCTGTCAAGGATCGACCGGTGGAGAAATTCGACACCGAATTGAACCTGCCGGAGTGGCAGCTTGAGCCGGACGAAGAGTATCTTCTCGGCGATCCCGACGATTATTACTTCATCGACGAGCAAGGCAACTTGGTCGAACCGGGTCGGCGCGACCCGTCCGAAAGTCCCTTCAACGTCGAAGGGGAATTGCTGGATGAGGACGGATCCGAGCCACCGCCGGCCGTGAGCGAAGATTTCCTCGAAGAGGCGACGGGCGGGGCCTTGCCGCAAGATGGCGGCCCGGGTCCCGACGGAGATCCGCCACCGGATCAGCCTGCGATAGAACCGCCGGAGCCTCCTCGCTTGCCGGGCTGAAAGCCGGGCCCGCTCCGAGAGCATGAGATCCGGCGGAGAATGAAAAAGGGCACCACGACCGAAGTCGGGCGCCCTGTTCCTGTGCTTCTTAAGCGGGTGCGCTAGCGCAGCCTGACCCCGACATAGCGTGGCGGCGTCGCGCGGCGTTGGACGCGCAGCAGCACTGCCTCGCGTCCATCGGCTTCGGCCTCGGTGATCCGGGTCCGCAGATCGTCGACGGAAGCGATCGCCTCGTAATTGGCCGAGAGGATGATATCGCCCCGGCGCAGGCCCTTGCGCGCAGCATCGGAATTGGGATCGACCGCACCGATGACGACGCCAGCGGTTTCCTCGCCGACGCCCAATTGGCGCGAGATCTGCGGCGTCAGGGCGAGCACCTGCAGGCCGAGCTTCTCGGCGATCGTATCGTCTGTCTCATCCGGGTTCATCGGTTCGTCCGATTCCGGATCGAAGACCTGCGCCTGCTGCGCCAGTTCGGCTTCGCTCGGGCGCTTGCCGAGCGTCGCGCTCACCGTCAACGTGCGGCCGTTGCGTAACAGTTCGATCGGTACGCGCGTTCCAGGCTCGAGGTTGGCGACAAGGAACGACAGCGTCTGTTCCGACGTCACGTCGCGACCGTTGACCTTCGTCACGATATCGCCCGGCTGCAGGCCAGCGCGTTCGGCCGCGCTGTCGTCCTGCACCGACTGAACCAACTCGCCGCGATTGCGCGGCAGGCCGAGCGAATCTGCCGTGTCGTCGTCCATCGCCTGCAGACTCACGCCAAGGAAGCCGCGTTCGACTTCGGCACCGGTCTTGAGCTTGTCGACGATAGGTGAAGCGATTTCGGCCGGGATGGCAAAGCCGATCCCGACGCTTCCGCCTGATGGCGAGAAGATCGCATTGTTGATGCCGATCACGTTGCCTTGCATGTCGAACAACGGACCGCCCGAATTGCCGCGGTTGATGCTGGCATCGGTCTGGATGTAGCGATCATAGGCGCCACCTTGGCCGGTGTTGCGGTACACCGCCGAAATGATGCCCGAAGTGACGGTGCCTCCGAGACCGAACGGGTTGCCGATGGCGACGACCCATTCGCCCACCCTTGCTTCGGCCGAATCGCCAAATTGCACGAACGGGAATTCGCGGTTGGATTTGATCTTCAGCACGGCGAGGTCCGACGGGGCGTCGGCGCCGACAAGCTCGGCTTCGTACTCGGTGCCGTCGGGCATGGTGATGGTGATTTCCTCAAGCGTTGCGCGGTTGTTGGGCGCCACAACGTGATTGTTCGTCACCACGAAACCGTCCGAGGAAATGATGAATCCAGAGCCGAGCGACTGCGCTTCGCGCGTCCGTGGCTGCGCGTCTTCGCCGCGCCGGCGATTGAACAGGTCTGCAAACGGCGTCCCGGCAAAGGGGTTGTTGTTCACCTGCACTCGCTGCCGGGTCGCGATGTTGACCACCGCCGGCTGGAGTTGCTCGGTCAGGTCGGCAAAGCTTTCCGGGGCGCCCGCACGCGGGACGACCCGGCTCATGACCGATGTGTCGTTCTGAGCGACCTGAGCGCCGGCTGGCTGGCCGGTGATGAGCGAAACAGCGGCACCTCCCACCAGGAGCGCGCTAGTCAGTCCATAAACATACCGCACGTTGTTCACGTCCTCTTGTTCCCTATTCTGTGTTCCGAACGCGCCACGAAGCGCGCCCGTTCCATTGTCAGCTACGCGTCCATCATGCGCTCAGACGCACTGAACGGCGTTTGAACACCGCGCCGCCGCGACGCCGCCTGCCGGACCCTATGGGTCGTTCGTCGGCAAATCGCCTCAAGTTACCGGCTTCGCCCCGCCTCGATCAGGGCTGGCCGCGGAACTGGCGGAAATACTCGTTATCTTCCGACAGCACCATCGAGCTTTCTCCATCGCCTTGCAGGAAGGTCTGGCGATAGCTCTGCATCCCGCGATAGAAATCGTAGAATTCGGGATCCTTGCCATAGGCATCCGCATAGATCCGCGCTGCCTCGGCGCGGGCTTCCGCACGTATGATCTGCGCATCGCGCCGACCCCCTGCACGAATCGTCTCGGCTTCCTCCTGACGATCCGATTGCATCCGCGTGAAGGCGGCCTGCAACGGTGTGCCTTGGGGCAAGTCGGCACGCTTGATCCGCACATCGAGGATCTGCGCGCCGTACTGCCGCGCCTGCCGGTCCAGCGAATTGCGAATGCTCACCATAGCCGTTCCGCGCTCCGGTGTCAGCAGGCTGGCAAATGTCCGGCGTCCCAGTTCCTGACGCAGCACCGAAGTCAGGATCGGTTCCAGCTGGTTGCGCAACTGCGCTTCCGAACCCGAGCGTTCGACAAACAGGACCGGATCGAAAATCCTGAAACGGGCATAGGCGTTCACTTCGAGACGCTGCTGGTCGTTCGAAAGGACGGTTTCGCCTTCCATGTCGAGGCTGAGGATGCGGCGATCCACCATCTGAACCTGCTCGGCGAAGGGAATGCGGAATTCTATTCCCGCACCCGTCTGGCCGAATGGCTGGTCGGGTGCGAACGAGTTGATCGTTCGCACCGGCTTACCGGTTCGGATCACGACCCCCTGATGCGATTCGGGTACGACCACGATGCTGCTTGCCAGCGCTGCTAGCACTACGCCGATGGCGATGAGGGGGATGCGATATTTCTGCCAGATATCGATCATGATCACTGCCCTCCCTGCTGTGTGGGCGCGGTGTTCTGCCTGCGCTGCAATTCGTTGAGCGGCAGGTAGGGCTGCACGCCGTCGCTGCCGATGACAGTCTTGTCGGTCTTCGACAGGACCTGCTCCATTGTCTCGTAATAGAGCCGGCGCTTGGTCACTTCGGGCGCGAGGCGGTACTGCTCGTAAATCTCGTTGAACTCGGCCGCATCACCTTGGGCCGTGGCGAGTTGCTGCTGTTCAAAACGGCGAGCTTCGTTGAGGTTGCGCTCGGCATCCTGCCGCGCTGCAAGCACATCGTTGAAGGCTTCGATTACCTGCTCGGGCGCTTCCGTGCGAGCGATCTCGACACCCTGCACGGCAATACCGGCACCATAGGCATCGAGGATTTGCTGCATACGGGTGCTCACCCGCGCTTCGACATTTTCCCGACCTGCACCGGACAGCACTGTGTCGAGCTCGGTCTCTGCTACCGCAGCGCGCATCGCGGCCTCGGCGACTTCGCGCAGGGTTTCGTCGGGTTCGGCCAGCTGGAAGCGATACTGGACCAGATCCTTGATATTCCAGCGGACGATGTAGCTGAGGTCGACGAGATTCTGATCGCCTGTGAGGATCAGGTTTTCACCCCCGTCGCCAATGCTTTCGCGTCGAATTTCGCTTACATTCTCGACATTCACGGCCTGGATCGGCCATGGCAGCGTCCAGTTGGTCCCCGGAGTGAGGGTGCGTTCGTATTTGCTCCCCAGCCAAGTAACGATGCCTTGCTCGCGCGGCTGGATGAAATGAATGCTGCTCGCCAGCCCCCAGATAACGGCGACCGCAACAAGGATTACCGGGAGCCAGCTTTTTCCGCCCGGCCGTTCCGGAAGTCGCAGGGTTGGTCCCCCTCCGCCGCCGCGACGCGGTCCTTCCGGGCCGCGGTTCTTGAAAATGTCTTCGATGCTGGCCGACCTGCGCTTGCCGTCGTCCGCACCCCCGCCCGGCAACCAGGGATTTCGTGGCCCCCCCGATTTTCCGGGATCGCGATCGCCGGTCTCGGGCGAGTCGTCGTTGGCCTTGCCGCCACCCCAGGGATTTTTTTTGCCCGCCATGGCGAGGCCGTTGCCAGCCCAGCCGAAGCGCTCTCTCAAACCGTCCAAAATCTGCATACTCCCCTTATAGGCATGGGATTGGCGAAAAACAGGGGTTGAGCGCTCGAATTTGGTGCTAGAGGCCCTTGGCCATGAGCGAAGGCAATATCTCAGCACCTTCCGAAGAACACCTTCGCGCGGCATTGCCGCCCGAAGCGAGCGCGCGCGTCAAATCGGCAAAGATGGTTGCCGGTCGAGCCGTCGTAGTCGCCGAAGCGGGTGATTTGTCGTCCAAGAGACGCCAAGAGCTCGAATCAGCCATTCGCGCCGCACTCGTAGCCATCGAAGGCGTGGACGACGTGCGGGTGGCCCTGATGGGCGAGCGCGTGCGGCGCCAGATGATCGCGATTGGATCGGGCAAGGGCGGGGTCGGGAAATCGACGCTGACCGCGAACCTGGCGGTCGCGCTAGCCAAGATGGGGCGCAAGGTGGGTTTGATCGACGCGGATATCTACGGTCCGTCGCAGCCTCGCCTGCTCGGCAATGAAAGCGATCGACCGGTGGCCGAAAGCGAGCAGTTGATTCCGATCGATAGTCCGCATGGAATCAAGTTCTTGTCGATGGGCAGCCTTGTGAATCCGGGCAAGGCGCTTGCGTGGCGCGGGCCGATGGCGGGAAGCGCGCTCGGTCAATTGGTCGATGCGGCATGGGGGGAAACCGACCTGCTGCTTATCGACCTGCCCCCTGGTACGGGTGATGTGCAGCTTTCGATGATGCAAAAGCACAAGCCGGACGGGGCGGTGCTGGTGTCCACTCCGCAGGATATCGCGTTGCTCGATGCGGCGCGCGCCGGGCAATTGTTCGAACAGGGCGACATCCCGATCGTCGGACTGGTGGAAAATATGTCGGGATATGCCTGCCCGCATTGCGGCGAAGTCAGCGATCCGTTCGGGCAGGGCGGAGTCGAGAAATTCGCGGCCGCATTGGAGATCCCGTTTCTGGGCAGGATCCCCTTGAGCCTTGATATCCGAATGAAGAGCGATGCGGGCGACCCGCCGGCTC
This sequence comes from Erythrobacter sp., assembly GCA_030065195.1. Classification (GTDB taxonomy): domain Bacteria; phylum Pseudomonadota; class Alphaproteobacteria; order Sphingomonadales; family Sphingomonadaceae; genus Erythrobacter. The sequence goes on from JASJDE010000060.1 coordinate 5,322, forward strand.
TGGCCGATGATGGCGACGCCGCCGCTTTTGCCGCGATCGCACAGCAGCTCGCCGGCTGGTTGCGAGCCAAGGCGGTCTGACGGCGATGATGGTCACACGACGCGGCCTCGTTGTCGGGACGGCAATCGGCGGTGGATTGCTGGTTGCCTGGTGGCTGATGCCGCGCACCTATCCCAATCCGCTGCAACCGGCGAGCGGAGAGCACGCCTTCGATGCCTGGCTGAAGATCGCGGAAGACGGTGTCGTAACCGTTGCAGTCCCGCAACTTGAAATGGGGCAAGGTGTGTCGACCCTGTTGCCGCAAATCGTTGCACAGGAGCTGGGAGCGGACTGGAGGCAGGTAGCTGTTGAACCAGGCGCAGTCTCCGGAGCCTATCCCAACGTGCCTTTGGCCGAGCGATGGTCGCACTTGTGGGATCCCACGGCATCCGGCTTGTCGGAAGCGACGGACGATATGCTTGCGAAGCGATTTGCCAGCCAATCGCGCTTTACCGCGACAGCCGAAGGAACGTCGCTTGCGGCATACGAATCGCCCTGCCGCATGGCCGGGGCTGCTGCGCGAGCCATGCTCGCCCAGGAAGCAGCGTCGCGATGGGGCGTTGCCTGGGAGCAATGCCAGGTCGAGCGCGGCCTGGTGAGATATGGGGACAGGACTGCCACTTTCGGAGAACTGGCTGCCGGTGCCGCCCGGCAATCGCCGCCCGATCCGCCGCCCTTGCGTCCCGAAACGCTCGATACAAGCCAGGGTCAAAGGCGCGAAGCGTCAGAAATTGCCTTCCCGCGGATCGACCTGCCTTCGAAAGTGGACGGGTCGTACCAATTTTCTGGCGACGTGCGCCTGCCCGGTCTGGTCTATGCCGCAATCCGTCATGGACCGAATGACGGATCGGAACTGGAAGCGTTCGACGCCGATGCGGCCGTGGGGATCGCAGGCGTCGTCGGCGCGGTCAAAGGCAAGCGCTGGCTGGCCGTCGCGGCAACCACCTGGTGGAGCGCCAATCGCGCGCTCGATGCGATGGACCCCCAGTTCAAGACCAGCTTTCCCGTAAACAGCGACGATATTGCGGGAAGGCTCGACACCATGGTCCGCGGTGGCCCTTCGTTCCGGATCGCCGAAACCGGCTTCGGCGAAGAGGGGATGAGCCGGGTTGATTTCGCCCGCCGATACGAAGTCGAACCGGCGATGGCGGCGCCGCTGGAGACGGCGACAGCGACGGCGCGACTAAGCGGCGGCAAGCTCGAATTGTGGATGGCCAGCCAGGCGCCCGAACAGGCCCGGAGTGCGGCGGCCAAGGCGATCGGGCTGAGTCCGGAGGATGTGGCACTCTATCCGATGCCCGCCGGCGGCAGCTTCGATGCCCGGTTGGAACACGATCATGCTATCGAAATCGCGCTGATCGCGCGGGAGCTGGGCAAGCCCGTGCAGCTTAGCTGGCCCCGCCGCGACGAGATGATCCGCGCCCGTCCGCGCGCACCCGCCTACATGCTGCTGGGCGCGCAGCTTTCGGAAGGCGGCTCCGGTCAGATCGATGCGTTGCGCGTGCGCCTTGCCTGCCCATCGAGCACTATCGAATTCGGGAAACGGTTGTTCGGAAATTTCACAGCCTCTGCTGCCGTGCGCGAAGCGTCCGGCGAGAAGGACGTGTTGGCCTGCGAAGGCGGTCTGCCTCCCTACGAACTGCCAAGCGTCGTGGTTGAGCACGTCCCGGTCGAGATCGGCCTGCCGGTTGGCCGGGTCCGCGGGAATGCCAACAGCTACACGGCCTTTGCCGTCGAGAGCTTCATGGATGAAGTCGCGAATGCCCATTCGCGCGAGCCATTGTCCTATCGCATGGCCTTGCTCGGCGAAGACATTCGGCTCGCCGCGTGCCTCCAACGTGCAGCGCAACTGGCGGGGTGGGACGGCGGTCTCGATCAGAGCGGGCAGGGCCTCGCTTGCCACCGGATCGGGGACGCAAGCGGTGGCGGGCGGATCGCCTGTGTTGCTACGGCGCGGCCGGGCGAGGGCGGCGTTCGTGTGACCCGATTGAGCGTCGCCGTCGATATCGGGCGGATCGTCAATGAAGACATTGCCCGCCAGCAGATCGAAGGCGGCCTCGTTTTCGGCATCGGGATGGCGCTGGGCAATGCCATCTCCTACCGCGCCGGGATGCCCACCGAGCTCGATTATGGAGGGCTGGGCTTGCCGACGCTTGCGGATTGTCCGGAAATCGCCGTGGAATTCATGGCCAGCGAAGCACCGCCCGTCGATCCGGGCGAACTCGGCGTAGTGGTCGCTCCGCCCGCCATCGCCAACGCCCTGTTTTCGGCCACGGGGTTGAGACTGCGCCGTCTCCCCCTACTTTCTAGCGGTCTATGATGCGCGGTTCCCTCTTTCGAACGATCCGATCGCCACACGGCGTCCGGATACAGTCGCGCTTTGAGGCGTTGCACACCCCATGACCTGGCAGAAGCAGCGCCTCCCGAACGACCATCCGCCCGTCCATAGCGGCTCGATCGGCGTCCTGCTGGTCAATCTCGGCACGCCCGACGCGCCCGATCCCGGCTCGGTGAAGCGCTATCTCAAGCAATTCCTGTCGGATCGCCGCGTGATAGAGATTCCGGCGATTGCCTGGCAGCCGATTCTTCGCGGGATCATTCTCAACACCCGCCCGCAGAAGAGCGCGAAGGCCTATTCGAAGATCTGGACCGAGCGCGGGTCTCCCTTGGCCGACATAACTGCGCGGCAAGCCGAAGCCATTGCCGGGGAGATGGGACAGGAGATCGTCGTCGATTACGCCATGCGCTATGGCAAACCGTCGATCGAACAGCGCCTTACCGAGCTGACGACGAAGGGTTGCGACCGGATCCTGATTGCGCCGCTCTATCCGCAATATTGCGCTGCAACCACGGCGACCGTGTTCGACGAAGTGGCGCGCGTGATGGGTGAAATGCGCTGGCAACCCGCCTTGCGCTTCCTTCCGCCCTATCACGACAACGAAGCCTATCTCGATGCTCTGGCAAGCGACCTGACCCGGCAGGTCAAGGTGCTGGACTTCAAGCCCGAGGTCATGCTTCTGAGCTTTCACGGAATGCCGCAGCGAACGCTTGAGCGGGGCGATCCCTATCATTGCCATTGCCACAAGACGGCGCGGCTCTTGCGCGAGCGATTGGCCGAACTGCCCGAATTCGCGGATGTTCGGTTCGAAACGACCTTCCAGTCTCGCTTCGGTCCGGCGCAATGGCTCGAGCCGGCCACCGACGACACGCTGATTGCCGAAGGCGAAAAGGGGACGAGGCGTCTCGTCGTCGCCGCTCCCGGCTTTGCCGCCGATTGCGTCGAGACTCTCGAAGAGCTGGCCCTCGAAGGACGCGATGAATTCCTCGAAGCGGGCGGTGAGCACTATGCCGTGCTCGATTGCCTGAACGTCAGCGGCAATGGATTGCAAATGCTCGAAAGCCTGATCCGACGCGAGCTTTCCGGCTGGATTTAGCCCCGGCGCTCATTTACATTGTTGTAAGTAACCGAACTTAGAGGACCCGGAATGGCCACTCTCGCCCAGCAACCGATCCCTACGCCGAGCTTCGATCATTGGCGCGATGGCGTCCCGACCGACGCCGACCTGGCGCATATTCCCGGCGAAAAGGGTCTCCCTATCGTCGGCAACACATTCAAGATGCTTGCCGATCCCCACGCCTATGCGAGGCGGATGGTCGACACCTACGGTAAAGTCTACAAGTCGTACGCCTTCGGCGGGTGGCAGGTGGCGCTCGTTGGCGCCGAAGCCAATGAGCTGGTGCTGTTCAACAAGGACAAGATCTTTTCGAGCGAGCAGGGCTGGGGCCCGGTGCTCGACCAGCTGTTTCCGCGCGGGCTGATGTTGCTCGATTTCGATCACCACCGGATCGATCGCCGTGCGCTGTCGATCGCCTTCAAGCCTGGTCCGATGCGGCATTATTCGGGGGCGCTGAACAGCGGTATCGCACGCGAGGTTTCGGGCTGGGCCGGCGCGATGCAGTTCCAACCCGCGATCAAGCAGTTGACGCTCGACCTGGCAGCCGACAGCTTTCTCGGCATTCCCTGGGGTCCGGAAGCGGACAAGATCAACACCGCCTTCGTCGATATGGTGCAAGCCTCGGTTGCGCCTATCCGCAAGCCGTTGCCATTCACGAAGATGAAGCGAGGCGTCGACGGCCGTGCTTTCATGGTCGAATTCCTCACGCGCGAAACCAATCGTCGTCGTGCCGAAGGGGGTGGGCAGGACATGTTCAGCCAGTTCGCCACGGCGACGCGCGAAGACGGATCGCTGCTGCCGGTCGACGAGGTGGTCGATCACATGAGCTTCCTGATGATGGCGGCCCATGACACGATCACATCATCGGCCACGTCGATGATCTATCTTCTCGCCAAGAACGGCGAATGGCAGGAAAAGCTGCGCGAAGAGATATTCGCAATCACCGGAGGTCCGGACGGTTCGGGCGACCCGCGGGCGCTCGATTATGACGATCTGGGCAAGCTCGAACTGACCGAAATGGCGTTCAAGGAGACTCTGCGCGTGATCCCGCCGGTCCCTTCGATGCCGCGCCGTGCGCTAAGGGCCTTCGAATTCGGTGGCTACCGTATTCCGGCCGGTCAGCCGTGCGGGATCAACATCTACTGGACCCATCACTCCGACGAGTATTGGGACAATCCCTTCACGTTCGATCCCATGCGTTTCACGCCCGACAAGGTGAAGGCGCGGCACAAATACGCTTGGGTGCCGTTCGGAGGAGGGGCGCATATGTGCCTTGGCCTGCACTTCGCCTATATGCAGGTGAAAATCCTGCTTGCCCAACTGCTGCAACGCTATCGGATCGAAGTTCCCGAAGGCTATGCGCCGGACTGGCAGCCCTGGCCGATCCCGCAGCCCAAGGATGGATTGAAGGTCACTTTCAAGCCGCTCTAGAAATCCCAGGCGATACCGTCTTTCTCCCAGTCGCCGTAGCGGGTGGGGGAGATCTCGCGCGGTTCGTCCTTCATCGGATCGACGGCCTTGGGCTTGGGCGGCGGATCGTCGCTCCAATGCGCTGGCTTCTTGAAGTCTCTTGCCGCCTGGGATTTCCGTTTCGTCATACAATCGAACAAATGCGCGCGCTGGCGCTTGGTTTCAAGCGCGGCTAGGGGATCGCTCCATGCCCAAGTCACGCCAAAAGGTTCCGGGATTGCCCGCGCGTCGCGCTGCGCTCAAGCTGCTCGATGCGGTGCTGCGTCGAGGCGAAACCCTGGAACAGGCCGAAGCCGCAGCGATGACGGGCGTGCAAGGACCTGCCGACCGGGCTCTGGCGCGCGCAATTGCGGGCGAAACCTTGCGGTGGTTGGCCGATCTCGATGCGCTGATCGACAGCGCCACGAAGAAACGCCTGCCAGACGATGCCAAGCCGCGCACGGTCTTGCGGCTGATGCTAGCGCAGGCGCTCAGGCTTGGCACACCGCCGCATGCGGTCGTGGCGACTGGGCTCGATTTGCTTTCCGGTGGTCCGCGCCGACTGGCGCACGGCGTATTCTCGGCCCTGATGAAGCGCGAGGTAAACCTGCCGGAGATTCCTATGCTTTCGGGCGCGGTGTTGGGGCGCTGGGGTGAGCGGGCACAGACCATAGCTCCTGGCCTGATTGATCCTCCGGAAGTCGATCTTGCTCTCAAAGACCCCAGCGAAACCCAGCAGCGCGCGCTCGACATGGGCGGTGTCAGCCTGGCGCCGGGCCACATCCGGCTGCCGCGCGGAACTCCGATCAACATGCTGCCGAGCTACGAAGAAGGCGCTTGGTGGGTACAGGATCTCGCCGCGCAATTGCCCGCGAGACTGCTGGGTGCCGGAGATGGCAGGCGCGTGCTCGATCTGTGTGCGGCGCCGGGAGGAAAGACGCTTGCGCTCGCTTCCGCCGGTTGGCGGGTCACGGCGCTCGATATAAGCGAAAAGCGACTGGAATTGCTGCGCGGCAACCTCAAGCGAACCGGGCTGGAAGCAGAGATCGTCAAAGCCGACGCCCTGGCCTACACACCCGCGAAGCAATTTGACGCGATCCTGCTGGACGCACCCTGCACCGCGACCGGAACCTGTCGCCGCCACCCCGATGTGCTGCATCGGGTCGGTCCGCGCCAGATCGGCGAAATGACCGAGATCCAGCAATCGCTAATCCACCGGGCCGTCGAATGGATGGGCACGGGTACCCAATTGATCTACGCAGTCTGCTCGCTGGAACCGGAAGAGGGCGAGGCGCAGGCGGCGTGGATCGAAGAGAATTTCGAGCTTGAGCGGCAGCCGATCGGCTCATGCGAATTGCCAATGGGGATCGAACCGACGACCGAAGGATGGCTGCGTACTCACCCGGGGATGCTCGCCAATGATGGCGGGCTCGACGGCTTCTTCATCGCACGCTGGCAGAAGCGTTAGGCCCATTCCATGGAGATGGTGGAACAAGATTCTCCCAGCTGGGAGACCGAGAGAGTGAAGCGGTTTTCCGGATCCCGTTCGATGCCGATGTCGATCGGAGTTCCGAATTCGATATAGCGGTGCATGTCCATTTCTGCGGACGCGATCGTCACGGGCCTGCCATCGCAGACAAGACAGGCCAACTGCCGGGCAATCTCCGCCAGATGGGGGGTGTTCACATGATCGCCCGATCCGCTGAAATAGGGGTGTCCGGGCATCAAGCCATTCTCTCTGGTGAGCAAGGCGCTGGAGGTCAGCCTGCCCGAGTTTTCGCTCAACGGAGCGATCAGAGATGGCTCAATACTCGACAAGCCAAGCAGTTTGCGGTCGGCGAAATCGAAAGCCCGAATGTCGGCAATCGCCTTGCCGGCCTCCGATTTCGACTTGTCGCGCCAGCTTTCGAAGTCGCGCGTGCGGAACACGACGCCCCTGCCCCGAATGCGGGCGATCAAGCGATCCTTCGCGTCGAACAGCTCGCTGACAAACTGCAGCTTCTCGCCTTCGGTCGATCGGGTGAACACACCGTGCGCGGCAGTACCGGCCGCTCGATCACCCAGCACCCAATCCGTCCAGGTGAGTGCGCTCCATTTGCTGTTGTCGCGTGTGCCGATCGCCTGCGTTGCCCCAACGCTGCTCCAGAAGTTCTGGGTCTGGATCACGAGAGGGTGCTGCGCAGGTAAGGCGAGCCAGGGCCATTCGTCGACGTCCTGCGAACAGGCGAAAGCGACCGATCCATCGGCCCGAACCACATGGTCCGACGTGTAGGATCGGTCGAGGAAGGGCATTTGCCCTCAGGCCTTGACCTTGTTCTGGAAGCTCTTGCGCAGCTTCATCAGCTTTGGCGGGATCACGGCGAGACAATAGGGATTGCGCTGGCCTTCGCCTTCCCAATATTCCTGATGGTAGTCTTCCGCCGGATACCAGGGCTTCGTTTGCTTGCCTCCTTCGAGGCCCTCAATGGTGGTCACAGCCGTCTTGCCGTTCTCGTCATTCCAGCGATCGATGGCGGCTTCGGCTTCCTCTCCTTGCTCAGCCGAGAGCGGGAAGATCGCCGAGCGGTACTGCGTCCCGATATCGTTGCCCTGACGGTTGAGCTGCGTCGGATCATGGGTGCCGAGGAACATGTCGTAGATTTCAGCCAGGCTGGTCACGGCCGGATCGAAGGTCAGGCGAATGCCTTCGGCATGGCCGGTCGTACCGGTGCACACTTCCCTGTAAGTCGGGTTCACCTTGGTGCCGCCGATATAGCCGCTTTCGACCTTGTCGACGCCGACGACGTCGCGAAAAACGGCTTCGGTACACCAGAAGCAGCCGCCGGCGACAATTGCCTGTTCCATTCTCCGGATCTCCTTGTTTCGACGAACGACATAGGAAGGTCGACTGGATTTGCCAGTGCTCGCTCTGCATCTTGCCTTCGCCGCGACGAGGCGTAAGGACGGCTATGAGGTTTTCACGAGAGAGGTCCCCCACGATGAAACTTGCCCTTCTTGCTCCATTTGCTGCCGTTGCGGGCGTTGCAGCCCTTACAGGAGCGGTACCCGCGACAGCAGACGACCATGCCGCTGCCCCGACGCTTGCAGAGGTGCTGGCGCACGAACGCCGGGACGATGATCGCGCGCGCGATCAGTATCGTCGCCCGACCGAGACCCTCTCCTTCTTCCAGATCGAGCCAACCATGACGGTGGCCGAGTACGGTCCGGGCGGCGGCTGGTACACCCGCGTGCTTGCCCCCTACTTGATGCCGGCAGGCGGCTACATCGCTTTCAACCAAGATAGCGATGGGCGCGAGTATCGCGATCGTGCGCAAGAGGCGCGTTCCAAGGGTTGGACCGAGCGCTTCAAGTCAGGCATCGCCGAAGCGATGGGCGTCGAGTCCGACAGCGTGATGGCTTTCGAAACCGACGAAATGCCCGAAGATGTCGCAGGCACGGTCGATCGCGTGGTGATCTTCCGTTCGATGCATGGTCTCAATATCGGCAACCGTGCCGACGACGTGCTCAAGGCTGCGCGCATGATGTTGAAAGATGACGGAATGGTCGGCGTGGTCCAGCACCGTGCGCCGGATGGTGCCAGCTACGACGATTACGGTGCGCGCCAGCGCGGCTACATGCGCAAGCAGGACGTGATCGCAATCTTTGCAGCCAATGGGTTCGAGCTGGTCGCCGAAAGCGAGATCAACGCCAATCCGAACGATCCAGCCAATTGGGAGGGCGGCGTCTGGACGCTGCCGCCTTCGCTCGGCTTTGGGCGCCAATCGGAAGAAGAAATGGCAAGGCACCGCGCAATCGGCGAAAGCGACCGCATGACTCTGCTGTTCAAGAAAGCGGACTAGGCGAGCTGGGAGGCAAATATGATCAAACGGACACTCATTTCGGTTGCGAGCGTAGCCGCTCTGGCTGCCTGCAATCCGACGGCTGAGACGACCGAAGATGCCACTGTGGCCAATGCCGGTGCCGATGCTTTGGCGACGGCGCTGGCATCGGACATTCGTGCAGAAGACAAGGTGCGCGACGAGTATCGCCACCCGGCGGAAACGCTCGCCTTTTTCCAGGTCGAGCCGAACCACACGGTGATCGAGTATGCACCCGGTGGCGGTTGGTACACGCGCATCCTTGCGCCTCTGGTGGTTCAGGACGGCCAATATATCGGCGTCGGCTTCCCGCCCGAGGCGGCGGCAAGCATCAGCGAAGAGTTCGTGGAACGTGTGCGCGAGGGCGGTGAGACATTCTCTGCACGGCAATCGGAAGCGATGGAGATTCCGCCCGAAAAACTGCCCTTCCATTTTGGCAATGCCGTACCCGATGAACTCGACGGCACAGTCGACCGGGTGCTGATCTTCCGGATGATGCACAATCTCAAGCGCTGGGAGATCGCCGATAGCGAGATCGAAGCGCTTTTCGATACGTTGAAGCCCGGCGGCATGCTCGGCGTGGTGCAGCATCGCGCCAAAGCCGACGCGCCGGACGACTATGTCGATGGCAACATGGGCTATCTCAAGCAGGACGAGATGGTCGCGTTCTTCGAAGGAAAGGGATTCGAATTCGTCGAAGCTTCCGAGATCAACGCCAATCCCAATGACCCGGCCGATCACGAGGCGGGCGTTTGGACCCTCCCGCCAAGCTACGCAAAGGGCGACGAGGATCGTGAGAGATACACCGAGATCGGCGAAAGCGACCGGATGACTCTGCTTTTCCGCAAGCCGGAATAGGCTTAAGGGCGGCGGCATGACGCAAATCACTGTCGCCGCCCTCCAGCTTGCGCTGAACCGAGACAACGAAGCGGCAAACATCGCTGCGGTAGCGGCGCTGGTTGAACAGGCGGCGAGCAACGGCGCACAGCTGATCCTGCCGCCCGAATTGTTCTCGGGTCCCTATTTTTGCCGAGTGGAGGACGAGGCGCTGTTCGCGCTTGCACGCCCCACCCACGAACATCCGAGCGTCATCGCGATGCGACAGCTGGCCGCGCGACTGAAAGTGACGATCCCAACCAGTTTCTTCGAGCGCGACGGCCCGCACTATTACAACACATTGGCGATGATCGGCCCCGACGGCGCGATCATGGGCACCTATCGCAAGAGCCACATTCCCGATGGACCGGGCTATGAAGAGAAGTTCTATTTCCGGCCTGGCAATGATGGTTTCAAGGTCTGGGATGTACCGGTGGCAGACGGTTCAAGCGTGCGTGTCGGTGTGGGCATCTGCTGGGACCAATGGTATCCCGAAGCCGCTCGGGTAATGGCGCTGCAAGGCGCGGAGATGCTGCTCTATCCTACCGCGATCGGTTCGGAACCCTACGATGCCGAACTCGACACCAGCCGAATGTGGCGGCGTGCGATGGTCGGGCACGCGGTGTCCAACTGCATGCCCGTGGTTGCGAGCAACCGGATCGGTGCCGAAGGGCCGCCGGATGCGATCCAGACCTTCTACGGTCACTCGTTTGTTGCCGACGAGTGGGGCGATCTTGTCGATAGTTTCGGGGCGGAAGAGGAAGGCGTCCTCGTCGCAACCTTAGATCTTGAAAAGGCGCGTACGCACCGCGCGGGGATGGGATTCTTTCGCGATCGTCGCCCGCAGCTTTACGGTCGGATTGCCGAAGACCGTTGAGCAGCCTCTATCTAATTGCGCTCGGCTCCAACCGGCGACATTTCCAATATGGCCGACCGACACAGATAGTGCGGGCGGCGATGGAGGAACTCGCCGCGCTCGGTACGGTTACGAGACGCTCCTCGGTCCTTCGCACCGATCCGATCGGAGCGGCCCAAAGACGGTTCGCAAACGCGGCCGTCGTGCTGGAAAGCGACTACGATCCTCCCGCCTTGCTCGCCGCGCTCAAGCGGATGGAACGGCAGTTCGGACGTCGCACATTCCGCCGCTGGGGCGATCGGGTGCTCGACTGCGACATCGTCCTTTGGAGTTGCGGTGTGTGGACCTCGAACGGCCTGGATATCCCGCATCCCCTTTGCCATGAGCGCGCCTTCGTGCTGGGACCGGCGAGCGCGATCGCGCCCGACTGGCGCGTGCCTTCAGGCGGATTGACAGTCCGTCACCTCAATGCACGCTTGACCCGCCCGCGCCCCCTGACTAGGTGAGCGCTCCGATCGGTGCCCGACGGCGCGCCGACCACCCGCGTGGGGGCCCTTAGCTCAGTCGGTAGAGCAACTGACTTTTAATCAGTAGGTCGCAGGTTCGACCCCTGCAGGGCTCACCA
>JASJDE010000061.1 GCA_030065195.1 Erythrobacter sp.
CAAGACGGCTTTCACTGGAAGACGCTGACCTTCGAAAACCACCTCCACGGCCAGTCCGCGCATATTGCGCAGGGCGTCGATGCCGGGGCGGACGGCTCCAACAAGGATGAAGGGGCGGGCGACCAGGGCATCATGTTCGGATTCGCCTGCAACGAAACGCCGGACCTGATGCCGGCGACGCTCGATTACAGTCACAAGATCCTGGAGCGGCTTGCAGAAGACCGCCATTCCGGTGCGGCTCCATTCCTGGAGCCCGACGCCAAGAGCCAAGTCACCCTGCGTTACGTCGAAGGCAAGCCTGTCGCTTGCACAGCCGTCGTCGTCAGCACGCAGCACGCCGAAGGATACGACGAAGGCGAGAAAGAAGCGGAACTGAAGGCGTATGTGAAGGGGGTCGTCACAGACATCCTTCCCGACGGGTTCGTTTCGGACGACACAGCCTGGCACATCAACCCGACTGGCAGCTTCGTTATCGGCGGACCCGACGGCGACGCCGGGCTTACCGGCCGCAAGATCATCGTCGACACCTATGGCGGTGCATCGCCGCACGGCGGCGGCGCGTTTAGCGGCAAGGATCCGACCAAGGTGGACCGCTCCGCCGCCTACATCACGCGCTACCTTGCCAAGAACGTCGTGGCCGCCGGCCTCGCCACGCGCTGCACAATCCAGATCGCCTACGCCATTGGCGTGTCGGAGCCGCTCTCGCTCTATGTCGATACGCATGGCACCGGCACGGTCGACGATGCGGCGATCGAAGCCGCGATCGGAAGCATTGGCAAGCTCGGTGGCCTGACGCCGCGTGCGATCCGCACCCATCTCGGCCTCAACAAGCCGATCTATCGCAAGAGCGCGGCCTATGGGCATTTCGGTCGTACGGCTGACGGCGACTTCTTTCCGTGGGAGCGCACGGATTTGGTCGAAGACTTGAAGGCAGCGCTTTCCTGATTTGTTAGGGCGTCGCCGATGACGACGCCAGTACCTTCGGACTCAAGCCGGATCGCCGAGCTCGACGCGTTGCGAGGGCTTGCGGTGGTCGGCATCGTCTGGATGAACGTCTACGTCTTCGCGCTGCCTTCGCAAGCCTATTACAATCCTGCGACCGGCGCAGTTCCCGAAGGCCAGTTCGATCGCCTGCTCTGGGTGACCAGTTTCGTCTTTGTCGAGGACAAGTTCCGCACCTTGTTCGCCATGCTATTCGGCGCCGGTTGCCTGATCCTGTTCGAACGCGGTGGCGAAAATAGTTGGCGCGGTCATTTCGCGCGCATGGCGGTGCTGTTTGCCATCGGGTTGGTGCATGCGACCCTGTTTGCCAGCAATGACATCCTTCGCGCCTACGCGATCGCAGGTTGCGCCATACCCTTGCTTGCCAATCTATCGGTCCGGGCGCTGGTTGCCATCGCGGTCGGACTGATCGCGGTGCATATCGGCGGAGGTATCGTCGTATTCGGCAGCGCCATGTACGACTGGTCTCAGGGTCGGACAGGCAGCGATATGATGCTGATCGTCGAACGCAATTTCGGCAGCGGCTCCCGCGCGATCCAGTTTTCCCTCGATATCGGACGCGAGACGTTCGAGGAACGGGTGCTGCGCAGGCTCGACGGTTTGGGGGCGCAATTGCGGGTCGTGGTCGGCACGGTGCCGATCAACCTCGCCGCGATGGCGCTCGGCATGGCCTTCTGGAAAGACCGATTGCTTGTCGGCGAATGGCGGACGTTCCAGCTACAGCGTCTTGCTGCTGTGTGTGCGGTCTTGTCTATCCCACCATTGCTGTGGCTGGCCTATTGGGTGTCGGAGAACGGTTTTCCGGGTGTGTTGGTCGGGCCGGTATCGCTGATCCTGTCCGCCCCCTTCGACACCGGCCTGGGCGTGGCTTACGCCGCGCTCGCAATGGCCTTGTTCGATAGGGGCGGCGCGCTGACCCGGCGCTTGGCGACGGTAGGTCGGCTGTCGCTGACCAACTACCTGATGACCAGCGTCGTCCTTGCAGCGATCTTCGCGACCTGGGGTCTGGGCCTGTTCGGCCATGTCAGCCGGGTCGAAGCGTTTGTCCTTGGGTTCGTTCCGATCGTCGCGATGCTGGCATGGTCGCCCGTTTGGACGAGGCGAGTGGGGCAGGGACCGTTCGAACGGCTCTGGCGCTGGTTGGCGAAAGCGTTATCCGGATAGTCCGGCGGGCGCTTCCGCTTGGGAACCGCCCGCCGGTAGTGGCTAGGTCTGGCGTCAGATCACGCTTCGTCGGCTGCCGCGCGCGATGCCCATTGCTCTTCGCGGAACCATGTGCCCACTTTGCGGCCGAATTTCGCGATTGCGTTCATGTTGAAGAAGTGCATCAAGCCGAGCGCAACTACGACGATCCCGATCTTGCTCGAAAGGAACTGGATCGTGTCGATTGCCGTTTCGGGCGGGGTGCCAAACCGCAGAGTCAGCAGGATCCAGCCGAGGTTTACGAGATAGAAGCCGACCACCAACAGGTGGTTGGTCGAGGCGGCCAGCATCTGATCGTGACCGAAGCATTCCGTGAGGAACACGAAGCCGTTTTTCGACAGTGTCCGCGCCACCCAGACGGTGAGGGCGATGCTGATTGCTAGATAGACCAAATAGGCAGAAACGGCGTACATCACATTCTCCTGTCATTTCTGAAAATTGAGAAACTACTTTGGACGGTTTTGCTCCATGCAACGCTCCCATGCTTGCTTCACATCAGGTTTTGTCTGAACTTGAATTCCCGCCGGGCAGGAAGCGGGCGATGCCGCGCCCCAGCTTCATCAAGCGAACGAGGGTCGGTTTGGGCAAGCTGCGCACATCGGCGTACCAACCGGTGAGCGTGCCGATGAACTCGTGCATGCGGCCGATCCTTTCCCGGACGTGAGTGGGCACGCTGTCCCTCCCTTCCAGGCTATCGGCCAGTTCGCCGAGCAGTTGTATCGTGGGATCCAGTTCGCGCCGTTTCCGTTCGGCGGAGATCTTCATCAGCATGTCCCACAGATCGGTTTCGGCAACGAAATGGTCGCGGCGATCGCCCTCCACATGGACCCGGCGGACGATCGTGTAGGACTGCAATTCCCTGAGTCCGTTCGATACATTGGAGCGCGCCAGGCCGAGCGCTTCGCAGATTTCCTCTGCATGGCGCGGGCGGTCGCTGAGATAGAGGAAGGCGTGGACCTGCGCGACGGAGCGGTTCACACCCCATTCCGTGCCCATTTCACCCCAATGTAGGATGAAGGCGCGTGCTTCGGGAATGTCCAACAACTGGTTCACGACTCGTCCTTTCCATCTATTTCTGTAATTACAGAAATTACTGACAAAGCGCAAGTGTGATCGTTCGCCAAAGCGTAAGCGGGTTAGGTCTCGTTATCTTCGCCAAGCATGGGTGAGGGGCGATCGAGCGCCAGCTCCGCCTCGGAAAACACAAATGGCGAACGCACGCCGGGCATTCCCCCCAGATCGATCCGCAGACCTCGCGCAAGCACTTGCGGATCGGCAAAGACCTCGTCCAGTTGGTTGATCGGACCGGCCGGGACGCCGTGTTCGCGGCAGGCTTCCAGCAGGTTCGCCTTGGCCCAATGCGCAGTGGAGGCGGCGATTTCGGAATCAAGCTCAGCGGCGTTTTCCACTCTTCCTCCATTGGTGGCGAAACGCGGATCTTCGGAAAGGTCGCTGCGCTCTAGGAGCTTGGTCAGTTTCACGAAAAGGCGATCGTTGGCCGGCGAAAGGATGACATGACCGTCGCGTACCGGGAACACACCATAAGGTGCCACCTGCGCATGCGCGTTGCCCATACGCGGCGGGTTCTCTCCGGTCGTCATCCGGTAAGTGGCCTGGTTGGCCAGCAATGCGACCGAGCAATCCAGGAGGCTCATATCGACATGCTGCCCCTTTCCCGTTCGTTCTCGCTGGAGCAATGCAGCCTGGATCCCGTTCGCCGCCCAGATACCGGTCGATAGGTCGGAGATCGAGATGCCCATCTTGACCGGCACACCCTCCGCTTCGCCGGTGAGCGCCATGAAGCCGCTCATTCCCTGGATAACGAAGTCATACCCGGCTTCCTGGGCCCGGGGCCCGGTCTGGCCGAAACCCGTAATCGAGCAATAGACGAGGCGCGAGTTCGCGTCGCTGAGCGAAGCATAGTCGAGGGCAAACTTGGCGAGTCCGCCTGTCCTGAAGTTCTCGATCAAGACGTCGGCTTCGGAACATAGATCGCGCACGCGCGTGAGATCGGCATCTTTACGGAAGTCTGCGACGATCGATCGTTTCCCGCGGTTGCATGCGTGATAGTAGGCCGCCTCGCGGTGGATGGTACCATCGGGTGCGGTGCGTTCGATCCAGGGCGGACCCCATTGCCGCGTCCCGTCGCCTTCGGGGCTTTCCACCTTGATGACGTCCGCACCCAGATCGGCAAGAATCTGTCCGGCCCACGGCCCGGCGAGCACCCTTGCGAGTTCGACCACTTTCAGCCCGGTAAGCGGGGCGTTCGGATTGCGAGCTTCTTTCAGCCACATGCTCTCTAGGCAGCCTGCAACGCAACTTCATAATTGGCAGTGGTCTTCGCCGCGATGTCCGCTTCGGTGATTCCCGGTGCCAGTTCGATGAGGCGAAACGGGCTGCCGTGATCGACTCGGTGGAACACGCCGAGATTGGTGATAATCATATCGACCACGTTCGTCCCGGTAAGCGGCAGAGTGCATTCGGGAATGAACTTGGGGTCGCCGTTCTTGCTGGTGTGATCCATCACCACGATGATTTTCTTCACGCCGGCGACCAGATCCATTGCGCCGCCCATCCCCTTGATCATCTTGCCCGGAATCATCCAATTGGCGATGTCGCCGTTTTCCGCCACTTCCATCGCGCCAAGGACAGTCAGGTCGATATGCCCGCCACGGATCATCGAGAAGCTTGTGGCGCTGTCGAAATAGGCGCTGTGCGGCAATTCGCTGATGGTCTGCTTCCCTGCATTGATCAGGTCCGGATCGACCTCGTCGTCAAAGGGGAATGGTCCGATCCCAAGCATCCCGTTTTCGCTTTGCAAGGTAACCTGCATGCCCTCGGGAATGTGGTTGGCAACCAGAGTCGGGATGCCGATGCCGAGATTGACGTAATATCCGTCTTCTAGCTCCTGAGCCGCGCGGGCGGCCATTTGGTCGCGAGTCCATCCGATTGCGTCCTGGGTCATTGAGATTGCCTTTGGTCAGTGGTGGGCGTGGTTCGGTTGTCGGCCGGTGCGATCGCAGGAGGAACCAAAAACCAGCCTTGCCCGATAAGCAGTTCGAGCGCGAGCGCCGCTTCGGGATTGACGAGATACTCGAACAATTCGTCGAAATCGTTGCGTGTATCACCGGCGATGGCGATGATGCAGCTGACCTTGGCGAGATCGGCACGCCGCGTCTGCTTGCGATCGCCAGGGTAACGCATCAGCAAAAGCTGATCGGCGGCATCCGGATCGAGGCCCGAATTCTTCAGCGCTGCCCTGATATCGCCCGCCATCGCAGCCGAATGACCGGAGATCCACACGATCCCGATATCGGCTTCGCGCAACTGTTTCAGGCCGTCGACGAGTACGGGAGAAGCCCGTCCTTCCGCCTCGAACGGGAACAGTGAGTTCTCGGGATCCAGATCGATCAAAACCGTCGGGAGGTTGACCGGGCACGCCGCCCTTGTCTCGCGCAAGGTGGAAGGATCCGCCAGGATCGCGGAACGCGGCAGGGGGCGCTGTGGACGTGCCCGGACTTGATCCGCCGAATAGCGGATCAGCTCGGAAAATGCGTCGGACTCGACGAGTGCATCAGGCGTGACGGGCGAAGTTTGCACCACCACTTCTGGCACCGGCGCTGCAGCCATTTCGGAAAGCTTGGCCTGCGCCTCGAGCGCGGCCTGCCGCTGCTGTTCGGCGCGCGCATCGTCACCCGGCTTCTTTCCATCGGTCGCAGTGCGGGTTACCGCCGCACCTGCGACGACGGGCAGCACTGCGGCCACGCAGCCCTGTAGCGCCAAGGATGCCGCGACCAATGCAAGGATGCCGATTGCGCGCACGGGCTCTTACTCGTCGGGATCGAAATCCTGGATCGTGTCGAGGCCGGTGGTGTTGTGCTCTCGCTCCATGTCCACGCCTTTCCAGATCCGTTCGAGCGCTTCCTCTTCGCTCATCCCGTAGCACTGCGAATAAGCGCGCGCGCCGTGGCGAATGGTATCGACCATCAACAGACCGAACATCTCCGGTTCGGCCAGCTTGTCCGGTTGGATCAGGCAGGTGGCCGGTCCTTCGCTTTCGACCCACAGGCGCGCAACTTCGACCGAGTTATCGAGGAAATCGAAGCCGTCGATGTCGATGGCGTTGGGGTTCTTCTTCTTGCCGAACATCATGCGGTCTCCCGTTCGCGCGTGGTGCGGAACTCGATCTTCTTGTCGTAGGGCGCACCCAGCACCATCCGGTTTACGAACACGCCGGGTAGGTGGATTGCATCGGGATCGAGCGCGCCGGCCGGGACGATCTCCTCCACTTCGGCGATGCAAATTCTCCCGCAGGTTGCGGCCGGTTGGTTGAAGTTTCTGGCGGTCTTGCGAAAGATCAGGTTGCCGGTCTCGTCGGCCTTCCACGCTTTGACGATCGACAGATCGGCAAAGATCCCGCGCTCCAGGATGTAAGTCGACATCACGCCATCGGGATCGGGAAATTCCTTGTGCTCCTTGCCTTCGGCAACCTGCGTCCCGACGCCGGTTTTGGTGTAGAAGCCCGGAATGCCGGCGCCGCCCGCCCGCATACGCTCGGCCAAGGTGCCTTGGGGGCAGAACTCGACTTCGAGTTCTCCGGACAGGAATTGCCGTTCGAATTCCTTGTTCTCGCCGACATAGGACGAGATCATCTTCTTCACTTGCCGTGTTCGCAGGAGCTTGCCGATGCCTTCGTTGTCGATACCGGCATTGTTGCTTGCGAAAGTAAGGCCGGTTGCACCGCTTTCCTGGATGGCATCAAGCAATCGCTCCGGGATCCCGCAAAGCCCGAACCCGCCCGCTGCGATCAGCATGTCATTGCGGATCACGCCCTCAAGCGCGGCGGAGGCATTGGGATAGAGCTTTTCCATGGGAACGTCCTGACGAGATTGAGCATTACTCAGGGAAGAAAGATTTCGGTGCCTGACTACTGGCTTGCGACGCCCCTGTCACCCGCTGTGAGCACAGGAAGATCGCTCATCTATCATGCTGCATCGCGGCACCGCACGAGATCAATTTTAAGCCATATTTCCGCCCTTGCCTATGTTTTAGGCAGCGTATTTTGCAAAATTTGACATATTTCCGTCAGATAGCAACACGATGTTGCGCATTTTGCAATCTGAAATGCGCCTTTCGCACTTGCACAATGGCGGTGCCGGCCGCATATCCAACCGTGCCTTTCAGGCATCCTCTCCCAAACTTTTCAAGCCCGGCCCAGTGCCGGGCTTTTTTCTTGGTCTGGGCAGCAGCGGCTATCGCATTGAGGCGAATATCGAGTCTTCCGGATTCGGGCTTGCGAGCAAGAGGTCGATGTCCCGTGCGGGATTCGCGCTAGCTTCGCTGAGCATACGACGGATTAGGGCAATCTTCTCTGGGGCGAGGCCAAAGCGCCTTGCTGCGGCCAACCAGTCCTCCTTGTCGACCACACCGTCATTCTCGCTGGAGATCAGCTCGGCGACGAAATCGAAAAAATCTTCGCCTCGCGGTTCCCCTGCCGCCTCGACTGCCAATGCGAAGAGCGACCCGCAATCGTAGTACGGCCGAACTGCAGTCCGCCATTGCGGGCTCTCTACTCCTGCTTCCGCAAGAGCGGCTGCACAAGCCGCCTTGGCCTGCTCGATCATCGGTTCTGCCGAAAAGCCTTCGAACAGTCGCTCGGTCGCGCGCATCGCCATAAGGTCCGCTCCGCCCTCGGTGATCCACATCCGATCCCGATCATCATAGCGTACCGTTTCGCCCAGCCAGAAATGCGCCGCTTCATGCGCAATGAACCACAAGGCGTTGCCTTCGGTTTGCGGATTGGACTGTTGCAGTGCCGTTCCTTCGAACCGCATGGTGATCATGCCGGGCAAGGCGCTCCCGCCAAGGCCAATTCCGGGAAGGTCGGAAGGCACCCAGCTCGCAAGGACGAGTGGCCGATCGCTCGCGTGCGGCCCTATCCGTTCGCGGTAGAACTCAAAAACGCGCGGCGTATCCTCTCGCAGTCCATTCGCCAGCCACGTCGGCAGGCCCGGATCGAGCAAGGTCGCCACGCCGGCGTCATCTTCGACATCGACACGTGCGAAAATCGCGTATCCATTGCCGTCATCAACAGCGCGTTCGCGCTGCATCCCGCGGTAGAAGACGCCTTCCGGCCCGTTTACGAACACGATCTCGTTACGCGCGCCCTGTGGACGATCGAGTGCCTCGATCTGTTCGCGACTCAGTCCGGGAAAAACCGTGAAGGCACCGCCATAGATCGCGGTTGTTCCATCGGTGAAGACCAGCGCTGGATCATAGGCGGCAATCAACTCGATCGCTGGCGGAGCGAATTCAATCACCACGCGCCGCGGCACCGCGCCATTTTCGCCGACGAAGGTGTCGAACGCGCCGACACGCTGGATAGATACACCCGGCGTGACGACCTGCCAGGCATCGGCGCGCCAGGGTTGCCCGTCCGAACGACGAGGCTGCGATCTGTGAAATGCCCAGACCGGCATGGATTGCGGAAATGAGAAGGTTGCCCGGAAACGCTCACCCGCGGGTTCGACCAGTATCCGAATGGTGGCCGGACTTGCATTGCTTGTTGCGGCGCCGACCTTTGAGCCGGGGACCGGCATTGAAGCGGCCAGCAGGAAGGCGAGAAGGAAGAGGAGAATTCTCATGACTACACCTGTAATCACGGCCTAGCCGATTTGCAGCCTGCGCCACAAGTCTCAAATTGTTGGGCGTCTTCTTGGCGATCCGGTGCCTGCTCAGTCGAACCCAAGGTCGATTCCTGCAAGTTGCATTTGCATGCTGACGGAGCGCGTTCTAGCAACGCGTCTCGCAATCAATCCACGAAAGATGGAGAACCACCCGCATGGCCGATGCTGACACCGCTGCCGAGAGCAAGACCGCTCGATTGCAGGTTGCCCCGGCGCGGCAGGAGGAATCCGGACAAGGGATCGCACGGATGCCGCGTTCGGCCTTCCAGCAGCTCGGTATCACCGAAGGCGATGTGATCGAAATCACCGGCAAGCGGTCGACCGCAGCCATAGCCATGGCAGCCTATCAGGAAGACGACACGCTCGATGTTGTGCGGCTCGACGGCCTGCAGCGCGGCAATGCAGAAGCGGGGTCGGGCGAGCATGTCCAGATCACAGCCGCCGAATCCCGTCCTGCAACACGCGTCGTATTCGCTCCCGCGCAGCGCGAGATGCGGCTTCAGGGGCCGACCCAGGCCCTGAAGCGCAATTTCTTCCGTAAGCCGCTGGTCGCGGGTGACCTGGTGGCGACGACCGGCCAGCAGCCGGTGCAGAATATGCCTTCGGATGTCCGGCAGTTGCTCCGTGCCCCGGCCTATGCGCTGACCCAGATCCGTCTGTCGGTCCATTCGACCAGCCCCAAAGGCATCGTCCATATCGACGAGAACACCGAAGTGGAGCTGCGCACTGAATTCGAAGAGCCGCGTGATGCCCGCGCCGTCGTCAATTACGACGATGTCGGCGGGATGGAAGAGACGATCCAGCAGCTTCGGGAAATGGTCGAACTGCCGCTTCGCTATCCCGAACTCTTCACCCGCCTGGGTGTCGACCCGCCCAAGGGCGTGTTGCTCCACGGTCCTCCCGGTACCGGCAAGACGCGGCTCGCTCAGGCCGTTGCCAACGAAAGCGATGCCGAATTCTTCACCATCAACGGCCCGGAGATTATGGGGTCCGGCTATGGCGAGAGCGAAAAACGCCTGCGCGAAGTCTTCGACGAAGCCACGCGTGCGGCACCGGCAATCGTCTTTATCGATGAGATCGATTCGATTGCGCCCAAACGTACCCAGGTCCCCGGCGAAGCGGAAAAGCGGCTGGTTGCCCAATTGCTCACGCTCATGGACGGATTGGAAGCACGCTCGAACCTTGTAGTGATCGCTGCGACCAATCGTCCGGATGCCATCGACGAAGCCTTGCGACGACCGGGCAGGTTTGATCGGGAGATCGTCATCGGTGTGCCGGATGAAAGCGGCAGGCGCGAAATTTTGGCGATCCATATGCGCGGCATGCCGCTCGAAGAAGCCGTCGACATCCACGAATTGGCGCGCGTTACCCATGGCTTTGTGGGGGCGGACATTGCCGCTCTTGCCCGTGAAGCGGCCATCGACGCGGTGCGACGCATCATGCCGCGGCTGGACCTCGACGAACGCACCATTCCACCCGACGTGCTCGAGGACCTATGCGTCACGCGCGAGGATTTCCTTTCGGCGCTCAAGCGTATTCAGCCTTCGGCCATGCGCGAAGTCATGGTGCAGATGCCCAACGTCTCGTGGGACGATATCGGCGGCGTGGCCGACGCGATCGACAAGCTCAAGGAGGGCATCGAACTCCCGCTCAAGAATGCCGAAGCGTTCCGGAGGTTGGGCATCCGTCCCGCCAAGGGGTTCCTCCTCTATGGCCCGCCCGGCACCGGCAAGACCTTGTTGGCCAAGGCCGTTGCCAAGGAAGCAGAGGCCAACTTCATTTCGATGAAGAGCTCGGATCTGCTTTCCAAATGGTACGGAGAAAGCGAGCAGCAGATCGCCCGGATGTTCCAGCGAGCTCGCTCGGTTGCGCCATGCGTCGTCTTCATCGACGAGATCGACAGCTTGGTCCCGGCCCGCGGATCGGGGCAGGGAGAGCCGCAGGTCACCGGCCGTGTGGTCAACACAATCCTTGCCGAAATGGACGGCTTGGAGGAATTGCAATCGGTGGTCGTGATCGGCGCGACCAATCGCCCGACGCTGGTTGACCCTGCTTTGTTGAGGCCCGGACGATTCGACGAACTGGTCTATGTCGGTACGCCCGATCCTGCCGGTCGCGAGCACATTCTCAAGATTCACACCAAGGACATGCCGCTGGCCGACGATGTCGACCTGGCAGGGATCGCACAGAAGGCAGATCGCTTCACCGGCGCGGATCTCGAAGACGTGGTCCGGCGCGCGGGATTGAGCGCTCTCAGGCGCGTGGGCGAAGGCGTAACCGAGGTCTCCTCGCAGGATTTCGAGGATGCGCTGAAGGATTCGCGCGCCACCGTGACCTCGAAGATGGAAGCCGAATATCGTAAGATGCGCGGCGAGCTCAAAAAACGAGCCGCCGAAGTCAACCCGATCGGATTCCTGGTGCCGGAAACTCTGGAGCCGACCCGCGCCAAGAAGCATGGCGATGCCGAAAAGGACTGATGCAGTCGGCTAGTGCGCTGCATCCCAGCTGGCACCGGTGCCGATATCGACGCCCAGCGGCACGTCTATCGTGACGGCAGGCAATGCCGCTTCGGCCATCACGCGCTCGATGATCGGCGAAGCGGCGGCGACGTCGCCTTCGGGCAGTTCGAACACCAGTTCGTCGTGCACCTGCAACAGCATTTTCACATCGGGCAATCCCGCATCTTGCAGCGCCGGCAGCATTCGCGCCATCGCCCGCTTGATGATGTCGGCACTGGTCCCCTGGATCGGTGCGTTGATCGCGGCGCGCTCCGAACCCTGTCGCTCCGCCTGGTTCTTTGAAGCGATCCGCGGGAACCAAGTCTTGCGGCCGAACAGCGTCTCCGAGTAGCCCTGCTCGCGCACGGTTTCGAGCGTTTCCATGATGTAGCGCTGGATACCGGGGAAGCGCTGGAAATAGGTATCGATCATATCCTGCGCTTCGTCGGGTTCGACTTCGAGTCGGCCGGCGAGCCCCCAGCGTGAGATGCCGTATAGGATGGCGAAATTGATGGTCTTGGCCCGTGCGCGGGTGTCGCGAGTCACTTCCCCGAACATCTCGGTCGCCGTGCGCGCGTGAATGTCCTCGCCATTGGCGAAGGCCTGTTTGAGCGTGTCGACATCGGCCATATGCGCAGCCAGCCGCAGCTCGATTTGAGAATAGTCGGCGGCGAGCAGGACGTTGCCGTCTTCAGGAACGAAGGCTTCGCGAATCTGTCGACCGATCGCCGTGCGGATCGGAATGTTCTGCAGGTTCGGATCGGTCGAGGACAGCCGGCCTGTCTGTGCGCCAACCAGGCTATAGCTCGTGTGGACCCGTCCGGTGTTGGGATTGATCTGCTGTTGCAGCGCGTCGGTGTAGGTTGATTTGAGCTTTGCGAGGTGCCGCCATTCGAGCACTTTCTTGGCGATCGGCGCGCCTTCTCCGCCCAGCTTTTCCAGTGTCGACTGATCGGTCGAGTACTGGCCGCTCTTGCCCTTTCTCCCGCCTTTCAGCCCCATCTTGTCGAACAGGATTTCGCCCAATTGCTTGGGACTGCCGACCGCAAATTCCTGACCGGCCAGCTCGTGGATTTCGCCTTCGAGCCTTCCCGTCTCGCTTGCAAACTCCTCCGAGAGTTTTGCCAGTCGCGCCCGGTCAACCTTGATGCCTTCGCGTTCCATTTGCGCGACCACCGGAATGAGCGGTCGGTCGACGCGCTCGTAGATCTTCGATCCGCCTTCTTTCGCAAGGCGTGGTTTCAAGTGCCGGTAGAGCCGCCAAGTGACATCGGCGTCTTCGGCGGCGTACTCCGTCGCGCGATCGAGCGGTACCTCGCCGAACGGGATCGCTTTCTTGCCGGTGCCGCAGACGTCCTTGAAGGCGAGTGGCGTGTGGCCGAGATGGCGCTCGGACAACTCGTCCATCCCATGGCCGCCGCCGATTCCGGCTTCTCCACGCCCGGCGTCAAGATCGAAGCTGACGATCATCGTGTCTTCGATCGGGCTCACCATCACATCGTAGCGGGTAAGCACATTCAGATCGTATTTGCCGTTCTGGAACACCTTGGTCACGGCATCGCTTTCGAGCATCGGCCTGAGCGCGGCGAGGGCTGCGTCGCGATCGACCTGCTCCGGCTTTTCCGCCAGCAGGTCGGTGCCGCCATGCGCCAGCGGAATATAGCACGCGTCGTTGGGGCCGAGCGCGAGGCTGACCCCGACAAGGTCGGCTTGCATCGCATCGAGCGAGGAGGTTTCGGTATCGACCGCGACGAGACGGGCGGCCGTCGAACGGGCGATCCAATCTTCGAGCCGCTCCATCGTCTGCACCGTTTCATAGGCGCTGCGATCGAGTTTGGGCATTTCCGGGATCGGCTGGCTGTTGCCCGCTTCGTTGCCGGCGTCGCCCGCTTTATCCGCCTTTACAGGGTGCAGGTTGTTGGCACGTTCCGGACTGCCCGCACCGTTGCCGAGCCGCTTGAGCAGCGATGTGAAGCCGTGTTTCTCGAGGAAGGCGGCCAAGGGTTCCGGAGGCACTCCGTCGAGTTTGAAGTCCTCCAGCGGCTCAGGGAGATCGCAATCTTCTTTCAGCGTCACCAGGACGCGGCTCATCTCGGCGTCTTCGCGCCCCTCGAGCAAGCGTTCCTTAAGCTTCGACTTCTTCATTTCCGGGGCGAAGTCGAGCGCTGCCGTCAGCGAACCGTGTTCAGAGATGAGCTTGCTCGCCGTTTTCGGCCCAACGCCGTAGATTCCGGGAATGTTGTCTACGCTGTCGCCCATCAGCGCCAGCACGTCGCCCACCAGATCCGGAGCGACGCCGAACTTCTCTTCGACCTCCGGGACATAGATGCGCGCGCTCTTCATCGTGTCGAGCATGTCGATGCGAGCGCCTTCGACTTCGCCAACCAGCTGCATCAAATCCTTGTCCGACGATACGATCGTGACATTCCAGCCGTGCCGCTGCGCTGCGCGGGCGTAGGAAGCTATGAGGTCGTCGGCTTCGAGGCCCGCTTCTTCGATACAGGGAAGGCTGAACGCGCGGGTTGCGTCGCGGATGAGAGGAAATTGCGGACGCAAGTCCTCTGGCGGTTCGGGACGATTCGCCTTGTATTCGGGGTAGATGTCGTTGCGAAAGCTCTTCGAATCCTTATCGAGGATGACCGCAAGATGGGTCGGGCCATCGGCCGCATCGAGGTCTTCGGCGAGCTTCCACAGCATGGTCGTGTAGCCATAAACGGCGCCGACCGGCGTGCCCTCGGGATCTGTCAGAGGGGGCAGGCGGTGATAAGCCCGAAAGATGTAGGACGATCCATCGACGAGGTAGAGGTGCTGCTGCTCGGACATGGCCGGTTGCTAGCACCGCGAAACGAATGGCGTAAGCCACTTCGGCCGTGCCTGCGTCGTTCTCTCAAGACTTGTAAAATCCGGTGAAATGAGGCGAAAAAAAGGCCAAAATGAGGCATAAAGGCCATATTCCGCTTGCAATGCCATATTCTGGCCACTATCAAGAGTGGCAGAGTCGGGGGTCAGAAGCTCGGCTTTGGCGCGGTCCTGGGATAGGTCGCGCGAAATTCACTCGCTGAATAAGGAATTGATATTATGCGTAAGATCGTTCTTGCCGCTGCTGTTGCAACTTCGGCTCTTGGCCTCGCTGCTTGCGGCGAAACCGCTGACAAGGCCGGCGAAACCGTCGACGCCATGGCTGCTGACGCTGAAGCCAACGCTGAAGCTGTTGGCGATGCCGTCGAAGGCGCTGCCGACGAAGCCACCGAAGCTGCTGGCGACGCTGCCGATGCGACCGCAGAAGCTGTCGAAGGCGCTGCAGACGCCGCTGTCGAAACCGCCGAAGACGCTGCCGACGCAGCGACCGAAGCCGTTTCGGGCGAGTAATTCGCTGCGGCTCCCTTCCGCAAGGAAGGTTGCAAGCAATCAGGGAAAGGCGGTGCCGCGAGGCGCCGCCTTTTTCGTTGTCCGAAAAGGAGTTGCGTCAGCCGCCGGTGCGCGGCGCGTTGGTCCAGACCCGCCTGTTGCGAGCCTTCGCCGAAAACCCGTCATACAGCGCGCGCGCAATCGACGCGATCCGGGCTTCGCGATTGCGCCTTGTGCCCTGTCCTGTGACGTAGATTGCGACAGCAATGGCACGGCCATCTGGCGCTTCGATAATGCCGACATCGCTGGATGTGTTGTTCAAAGAACCGGTCTTGTGGCTGACGCGCGTATTCAAAGGCATGTTGGCAACGATCCGGCGCTTGCCCGTGACCGTTCTGCTCATCGCACCAAGAAGGACCCGGCGGCTCTGGTCCGAGAGGAAATCGCCGCGATAGAGACCCTGGAGCAGTCGCACCATGGCTTTCGGCGTCGCAGAATCGCGAGGATCGATCCACGCGGCAGGGTCATACTCGCCATCGTCGCGGACCAATGTCGCAATATCGCGATCGATGCTGAAATCGTTGATGCCTTGACGTCGCATCCAGGCATTGACCTTTTCAGGACCGCCGACTGCCGCAAGCAGGGTGTCGGTCGCAGGATTGCTCGACCGCGTTATCATGATCTCGATCAGGTCGATCGCCGCCATGTACTTGCCCTTGCGTTTGGGCGCGGCGGGCGAGGAGAACTTCGCCGAACGGACGGGAATCAGCAACGGAAACTCGCTGGTCAGCGAATATTTCCCCTGCTCGACCATTTCGAGATAGGTCGCCGCAACCGCAATCTTGCTGGTCGATGCCATCGGAAACAGCTGGTCGCCCAACACCATGATCTGCTCGCCGGTGGTCAGATCCATTGCGGCGACGCCAATCCTGCCGCTGCTGCCATCGGCCAATTCGGCAATTCGCTGCTCGAATCCGTTGGCATAGACCGCTTCGTAGGTTTGCGGATTGCGCAGCTCGGTGCCGAGCGCGCTGTCGAAACTGGCCTCGAGGTCGTTCTTCTGCGCCGAAGCCGGGCTGGCTAACAGAGCGAGGCTGGCAAGGGCGGCGAAGATGGAGGGACAGCGGAAGGATGACATCTGTAGACAATACTCCGTCAGGGTTACTCGCGCCTTAATACCGCGAGTCTAGAGTCGGGCGATTCGTCGCTGCAAGCGCTCGATTCGCCGCGTGCGATGAATTGTGCGCTGCGAGCGACCGGATTCGCGCATTGGCCCAATTGGGGTGGTTCCTGTTCAAATATCGGAAGGAATTTGCGTTCCCAGGCGACCGAAATGAAATATTGTATCATCTTTCGTCAAGCCTACTCGTAATGGCCCTTGACTGTGCGGTCTGGCGCTGCACTGTAGCGGTCAATCAACGACCAGCAGGACCTCCCAATGACATCCACGACCACCTCCATGCGCGGCTCGCGTGCAATTCTCTCGGCAATGCTGCTCGGCAGTTCGAGCCTCGCATTTGCACAATCCGCACCGCAGATCGTCCAGCCGGGCGCTCCCGGCCAGGCCAGCAAGGTTCTGACCGCCGACGAAGCCACCCAACTGGCCAGCGCGAAGTACACCGAGGCCGATGTCATGTTCATGCAAGGCATGATCGTGCACCATCAACAGGCCGTCGAGATGTCCAAGCTGGTCAAGGATCGCACCAACACTGAAGAAATCGTCGCCATTGCCGGGCGGATCGAATCCAGCCAGGCAATGGCGACGATTTCTTCAGTGTTGGTGCGATCCTTGACCAGCTTGGACATCTCGACGGCCTGTTGATGGTGCACGATCATGCCTTGCATGAACATGACATCGGCCTCGGTGTACTTCG
>JASJDE010000062.1 GCA_030065195.1 Erythrobacter sp.
CCGCCGGTCACCTGCGGGATCTTGCCAAGCCCGGCATCGACATCGCTCACCGCCTGCGCCGGTTGACCACCCGCCCGCTGGATCAGGCCGGCGGCCATGCCCTCTTCGTCTTCGAGCAAGGCCTTCAAGAGGTGCAGCGGTGTGATCCGCTGGTGGTTCATGCGGATCGCCACGGTCTGCGCGCTCTGCAGGAAGCCCTTGGCGCGATCGGTGAACTTTTCGAGATTCATTGAAGACCCCTCACTGGAATTGCTCGCCTGACGTAGTGTTGCATTTTCGCAACACAAGCCCTGCCCGCAAAAAATGTCTCGCGCAGGTGTATTACTCGACTAGGTGGGTCGGGCAAGTCCGCTTGCCAACCCCTGTCGCGCAGGCACAGATCGGGCGCAGAGAGATTTGTGGAGTTCTCCGATGAGACGGTCAGTTCAAGGCCCTATCGCTATTGAAGGGCTCTCGATCACGGCGATTGAAACAGCTCAATACCCGCTGGCCTGCCCATCCTTGCGCATCTCGGTCGCGCCCGAATAGACTCCGGTTTCCGGATCGCGCACAATCGCCTGGTAGCCGCCGAACATGATGCCGTTGCTGACGACGCGGACATTGTGGCCCATTTCGCGCAGCCGCTCGATTGTAGCTTGCGGAATGCCCGGCTCGACATTCAGCGTGCCGAGCGGGTCGGCTGCCGGTCCGCTCAAAGCCTCAGTCGGCTGGCGCCCGCCATCGTGGTTGATCCGCGCCGCATCGCCCGCTTCCTGCACATTCATGCCAAAGTCGACCATGTTGATCAGCACCTGCACATGGCCCTGCGGCTGCATCCCCCCGCCCATCAGGCCAAGCGTCATGAACGGCTTGCCGTCTTTCTTCACGAAGGCCGGGATGATCGTGTGGAACGGGCGTTTGCCCGGTTCGTAGGCGTTGGGGTGCGCCGGATCGAGGCTGAACAGCTCGCCGCGATCCTGGAACATGAAGCCGAGACCGTCGGGCACCAGCCCGCCCCCCATGCCGCGATAGTTGGACTGAATCAGGCTCACCATCATCCCGTCCTTGTCGGTCACGGTGAGGTAAGTGGTGTCGCCCTCGCCTTCGAGCTTGGGCTCTCCCGGCCCGAATTCGGGCGTCGCTCGCTCTGGGTCGATCAACGCAAACCGCTCGCGTCCATACTCTTCGGTCAGCAGGTCCTTCGGGAACGGGAAGAAATCGGTATCGGCATAGAAGCGGGCGACGTCGGCATAGGCCAGCCGCTTTGCTTCGGTGATGTAGTGGATCACTTCCGGACTGCCGCGCTCCCACTGACGCAGGTCGACATTCTTGAGGATGTTGACCATCTGCAATGCGGCGAAGCCCTGGCCATTGGGCGGAAGCTCGCACAATTCGTAGCCGTCGCGATATTCCGCGCAGGCCGGTTCGACCCAATCGCTGGTATGCGAGGCGAAATCTTCGAGCGTGTAGGCGGATCCCTGGCGCTGGAGGTAGTCGACCATCACCCGGGCGAGATCGCCTGCATAGAATGCATCGCGACCGTCGCGTCCGATCGTCTCCAGCGTGTCGGCGAGGTCGGGGTTCTTGAAGACGTCGCCCGCCTTTGGCGCAGTGCCGTCGGCGAAATAGGTCGCGCGGGCATTGTCGAATTCGAACGGATAGCTTTCGAGCCGCCTTGTGTAAGACCGCAGCGAGCGGTCGAGGTACATCGCGATGATCGGGGCGACCGGATGCCCTTCGCGCCCATATTTGACCGTCGGTGCCAGCACGTCGCTCATCGGCATTTTGCCGAACCTTTCGTGCATTGCGAACCACGCATCGACAGTGCCTGGGATCGTGACCGGCAGCGGCCCGACCGGAGGCAAGGCAGCCGCTCCATTGAGCTTTTCGAGCAATTGCGCCAGCGTCTGGCCTTTGGGCGAGCGGCCGGAGCCATTGATGCCGTAAAGCTTGTCCGTCCTGGGATCGTAGATGATGGCGTAAAGGTCTCCCCCGATCCCATTGCCGGTCGGCTCCATGAGGCCGAGCGCGGCGTTGGCGGCAATCGAGGCATCGACCGCGGTGCCGCCGGACTTCAGGATATCGAGCGCGATCTGCGTCGCGAGCGGATGCGCGGTCGCGGCCATTCCGTGCTGGGCAATCACCGGACTGCGCGACCAGTTCGCGCCAACCGGCCGGCCACCGGCTCCAATCTGCTCTTCGACGGGCCTTTGCTCCTGGGCGACAGCGGGCATTGCCAGCGAAGCCAGCGCAAGCATGGTGGCCGTTAGCGCGATACGCATCGTTTTCTCCAATGAAGTCGGTTTGAGCGGTCCAGCCCCTGTAACGCACGAGTCCGGCCAATGGTTCATGCCTGGCGTATACCGTCGGGAAGAATGCCCGCAAGCCGGTCTTTCCCAAGCGTCTGGACCCCGCGGAACCCCAGTTCCGGAAACTCCCGGCACGCTCGACAGTATGGTTCGATGACAAAGGCCAAAGCCCCGTCCTACCTCGGCGGCAAGATTGCTTGCCAAGGTCCGGGGGTAAAGGCATGAATCGCAGCGAGAGAGAATTGGAGAGACCGGTAATGAAATGGTTGGGACGCGGCGTTTTTGCGCTGGCGGTGCTGTCGATTGCGGCGTTTGTCACGCTGGCAAGCTGGGAGCCGTTCTTCGCCAAGCAGGCAAGCTATTCGCCCGGTAAAGCCGAGATCTACGAAGCAGAGATCGTCCGCGACGAATTCGGCGTTCCGCATATCTACGGCAAGACCGATCCGGACGTCGCGTTCGGTGTCGCTATCGCCCATGCAGAAGACGACTTCTTTACACTGCAAGATGTGATCGCAATGTCGCGCGGGCGCTATGGTGCGATCGCAGGCGAGGAAGGCGCAACCTTCGACTACGTCTACCACCTCCTCGACGCGCGCGGCACGGCCGAACGCAAATATCCCGAACTGCCGGAGGATACTCGGGCGCTGTTCGAAGCCTATGCCGCAGGGCTCAATCACTATGCCAAGGCCAACACGGACGAGCTCAAGCTCGGCAATCTCTTCCCTGTCAACGGCGAGGATGTGGCCGCCGGCTTCGTCCTGCGCCAACCCTTCTTCTACGGCCTCGGCAACGTCATTGGTCCGCTGGTGGCGGGCGAACCGCTCCAGCGCGAATTCGGGCCGGACATTCCCGGCTTTCCACGCGACAAGCCCGCTCCCGATGCGGCGGAGCAGGCCTTCCTGACAGGAACGCACCCCCTGCCATGGGGCGAGGAGGCGGGGCTGCTGGGTTCGAATGCCTGGGCGGTAACGCCCGAGCGTTCCGGCGGTCCTACGACCTTGATCTCGAACTCGCACCAGCCGCTGCGCGGCGGAGTCGCATGGTACGAATTCAGCGTCGAAAGCGAGGATGGCTGGCACTTCACCGGAGCCAACTTCCCCGGCTCGCCCTTCCCCTTTCTCGGCCACAATCGCCACCTTGGTTGGACCAACACCGTCAATCGTCCCGACATGGCCGACGTCTATGAGCTGGAAGTCAACGACGCTGGAACGCAGTACCGGCTCGATGGCGAATGGCGCGATCTCCAGCGCAAGACCGTTACGCTGCCGGTCAAGCTTGGCCCCGTTACGCTACCGATCCGCCGCGAAGTGCTCCGCAGCATCCATGGCCCGGTAATCCAGAATGACGAAGGCTATTTCGCGATCCGTTATGGCGGGATCGACAGCGTCGAGCAGCTCGACGCCTATTATCGCCTCAACAAGACGACCAATCTCGAAGAGTGGCAGGAACAGATCGGCCGGATGGCAATTCCGAGCACGAATTTCGTCTATGCCGACGAGGCCGGTAACATCGCCTATGTCTACAACGCCGCGATCCCCGATCGTCCGGAACTGGACGAGGTGCGGGCCAACTGGCGCGGCATCCTGGACGGCACGAAGTCCGAGCTGATCTGGGATGGGCCGGTCGAATACGAAGAGATTCCCAAGCTGATCAACCCGCAAAGCGGCTGGCTCTACAACGCCAATAACGAGCCTTTCACGGCGGCGGGCGAAGGCAGCGATCTGTCGCCCGAGGACTTCTCGCCCGTGCTGGGTGTCGAACGCAAGCAGACCAACCGCTCGCGCCGTGCCTACAAACTCCTGAGCGAAGCGGGTACGCTCGATCGCGCGACGCTCGAACGGATCAAATACGATACGGGTTATGAGCGCGAAGGGTATATCGCCCGGATGTTCGCAGACATCGAATCGCTCGAATTTCCGCTGCGAATGAAAGATGCCGGATCGACCGGCGGCAGGGTGCAGGAAGCGCGCGACCTCTTGCTGCAATGGGACTTCAGCGCAGACAGTCGGGGTTCGGCCGATGCCCTCGCCTACCTGCTGATCCGCGATTTCATGTCGGCCGAATACCAGAACCGCGAATGGCCCGATGTCCGCGAAAAACTGGAAGAAGCGGCCGACCACCTTTTCGACCATTTCGGACGGCTTGACCCGCCGATGTCGGACCTGGTCCGCCTGCGCCAGGGTGATGTCGACCTGCCGCTCACCGGCGGATCCGACACGCTGCGCGCAGCCACGACCTGGCGGGTCGATGACGACGGTCGTCTCAGTCTCGTCCATGGCGACAGCTTCATCCAGTGGGTCGAGTGGCCGAGTGGAGAGAACGCTGGAGAACGGGTATTCTCGCGCTCCATCCAACCGTTCGGCGCGGCGATCACCCGGCCGGAGAGTCCGCACTACACCGACCAGATGCAGCTGTTTGTCGATCACAAGTTGAAGCCGGTTTATTTCTGGCGGGACGACGTGCTTGCAAACGCCAAGCGTCGCTACACGGTAAGCAACGCTCAATAAATGGCACTTGATTCATCGTGCCCGTACCCGCACGATAATTACCAATACCGGTCTTCACTTCGGAGAGAACCAATGTCGCTACGTCTCGCCACCACCAGCCTCGCTGCGCTCAGCATCGCACTGGCCGTTCCTGCCACACCCGTCTTCGCCGACGACCATGCCGCCACCGAAGCTTCGCAATCGGGCGACCTTGCTGAGCTCGTCTCGCAGGTTTCGATACCGTTCGAACGCTTCCAGCTCGAAAACGGTCTCACCGTCGTAGTCCATGAGGACCGCAAGGCGCCGATCGTCGGGGTCGCGGTCTGGTACAATGTCGGCTCCAAGGACGAGCCGGAAGGCAAGACCGGCTTTGCCCATCTGTTCGAACACCTGATGTTCAACGGCTCGGAAAACGCCCCGAACGACTATTTCCAGTATCTCCAGGAAATGGGCGCGACCGACTACAACGGCACCACCAATTTCGACCGCACCAATTACTTCCAGACGGTCCCGCGCCCGGCGCTCGAACGAGCGCTGTGGCTCGAAAGCGACCGCATGGGCTACCTGCTCGGCGCGGTGACCCAGGAAAAGCTCGATAACCAGCGTGGCGTCGTCCAGAACGAAAAGCGCCAGGGTGACAACCAGCCCGGCGGCCTGGTCTTCTATGAAATCCTCGACAAGATGTTCCCCGAAGGCCACCCTTACGGCCACTCGGTGATCGGCTCGATGGCCGATCTCGACAGCGCGTCGATGGAAGACGTGCGCAACTGGTTCCGCGACAAGTACGGCCCCAACAACGCGACGGTCGTGCTCGCCGGCGACATTTCCGCCGCCGAAGCGCGTCCGCTGATGGAAAAATGGTTCGGGCCGATCGCACGCGGACCGGTCAACAACCCCGCGCAGGCCGAAATCCCGACGCTCGAAGAAGACGTGCGTTCGGTGATGAAGGATAAGGTCGCAGCGACCAGCCTTACCAAATACTGGCACGCTCCGGGCATCACCAGCGACGAACTGACCGCGCTCAATATCGGAATGAGCGTGTTCGGCGGGCTGGCGTCGAGCCGTCTCGACGAAATCCTCGTTCGCGACGAGCAGCTCGCAGTCGGTGTCGGCGCCGGCAATTTCGATTTCCAGCGCACCGGGATCATGCTCGTGAACGCAGTGCTGAAACCAGGCGTCGAGCTCGAAACGCTCGAAGCACGGCTCGATGAGCTGATCGCCGAGTATATCGAGGAAGGCCCGACCGAGGACGAAGTACGCCGCGCGGCAACAAGCCAGCTGGCGGGAACCATCCGCGGGCTCGAGCAAGTCGGCGGTTTCGGCGGCAAGGCCGTTACGCTCGCGCGCGGCGAAGTGCTGGCGGGCAACCCCGCGCAATACGCCAAGAACTTCAATGTTCTCGCCACGCTCACCCCGGCCGACGTCAAGGCCGCAATGCAGCGCTGGCTGACCCGTCCGAACTTCACGCTGGTGCTTGAGCCCGGCGAACGCGACGCAGACTACGAAGAGGCTGCATCGGTCGCCTCGGCCGACGAGAACGCATCCGAGCGCGACCGCGCAGCCGAGGAAATCACGGTTTCCGAAGTGCGCCCGGCCCCGGCGATCGACAGCGTTGCGGCGCTTGACTTCCCGGACGTCGAGCGCGCGACGCTCGCCAACGGGATGCAGGTCACCTATGCCAAGCGCGATGCCGTACCCGCAACCTACGTCACCTTGTCTTTCGATGCCGGCGGTGCCGCGGATCCCGATGGCAAGGACGGGCTTGCCGGCCTGACGCTCAACCTGTTCGACGAAGGCGTCGAAGGCATGTCCTCTCAGGAAATCGCCGAAGAGCGCGAGCGGCTGGGCGTAACCATTTCGACGGGCAACAGCGCCGACCGTTCGAGCTTCACATTGTCCGCGCTGTCGAACAACCTCACCCCGTCGCTCGATCTGATGTCGAAGATCGTGAAAGCTCCGGCTTTCAATGAAAACGATCTCGAACGGGTGCGCGCGCAGACCATCACCGGGATCAAACAGCAAATGACTTCGCCGCAAGGGGTGGCGTTCCGCGCGGTCGGCCCCGAAGTGTTCGGCGCCGACAGCCCTTACGGCAACACCAGCACGGTCGAAAGCGTCGGATCGATCAGCCGCGACGATCTGGTTTCCTTCAAGGATTCCTGGATCCGTCCCGACAACGGCGAAGTCTTCGTCATTTCCGATCGCCCGCTGGCCGAAATCGTCGAATCGCTAAACGCGGTGTTCGGGGACTGGAGCGCACCCGAAGCCGCCAAAGGCGCGAAGGATTTTGGCGAGCTGCCCGGCAATAGCGGCAATCGCATCATCCTCATCAACCGGCCCAACTCGCCGCAGAGCTTCATTCTTGGCGCGCAACTGACCGGCCTCGATGCGAGCGATCCGGCCTATGTCGACTTCACCAACGCCAACAATTCGCTCGGCGGCAATTTCCTCGCCCGTCTCAACTTCAACCTGCGCGAAACCAAGGGCTGGAGTTACGGCGTCCGTGGCGGCCCGCAGGCTCGCGAGAACGCGGTGGTCTATTCGATTTCGGGCGGCGTCCAAGCCGACCGGACGGGCGATTCCGTTTCGGAGATGCTTCGCGAGACCCGCGAATTCCTGACCACCAACGGCGTGACCGAAGAGGAACTGGCCCGCAATGTGGCTGCCGAGATCGGCGAGCTTCCCGGTCGCTTCGAAACCTCGGGCGCGGTGCTTCGCGCACTGCAAAGCAATTCGCAGTACAACCGTCCCGACGACTATTACGAGACACTGGTCGAACGCTACAGCGGCCAGACCCGCGAAAGCCTCGACGCGGCTGCGCGTGCGGCAATCAGCGCGGATGACTTCGTCTGGATCGTTGTCGGCGATGCGAGCGTGGTGAAGGAACAACTCGACGCCCTGGGCATGCCTGTCGATGTGCGCGAGCTTCCCAGCGAAGAGTGACGCTACGGCACGGCCCTCCCGGCCAAATTCGGTTGATGCACACTGACACACGTGTAAACAAACAGCCGAGTTTCGCCGGTCGGGAGGACCAGCCGTGCTCGACCAATCCCATGGCCGTCCCCCGGCCCGAAAAGAGAGACAAGGAGACCACGAATGTCTGTAGCAGGTACCTACAACACCACCGTCAAAAGCCCGATGGGCGACCAGGCCGGAACCTTCACGGTCGTCGATAACGGCGACGGCACGTTTTCGGGCAACATGGCCGGCGGCATGGGTTCGATGGATGTCGAAGAAGGCAAGGTCGACGGCAACACCCTGACCTGGAAGATGAACATGACGGTGCCGATGCCGATGACGCTCGAATGCGAAGCCACCATCGACGGCGACTCGCTGACCGGCAACGTCAATGCCGGTGCCTTCGGTGCGATGCCGGTATCGGGCACACGCGCCTAAGCAACGCTCCACAAGAGACATCGAAGGGCCGTCGGAGCGATCCGGCGGCCTTTCTGTTTACACTGCGGCCGCACATTTGACCGCTGCCCTGCCCTGTGGTGTGTTCCTTGCCATGGGGTGGAGACGGATTCTTCTGGCGGTCGCGGTTTTGGTGATTGCACTCTGCCTCGCCGTCTATTTCTATCTCGGCTCAAAAGACCCGATCGACACTTTCCTCGAAGACGACCCGGAGATCCGGGCCGATCCCGACTATCCCGTGCGCATTGCCGATATTGACGCGCTAGCGGATCGGGTCGTGGTCGAGAGGGACGTCTGGATCGCCACCCGCGATGGCACACGGCTCTCGGCCAATATCTTCCGTCCCGCAGCGGAGGGCGAATATCCCGTAGTGATGGCCTTCACCGCTTACGACAAGAACAAGGGTCCGGACCGCTATCCTAAGTTGCTGCGCAACTCGCTCAAGCCCGATTTCGACCTCGGTAGGTTCACCGTGAGCGAGTGGACGTCTTGGGAAGGCCCCGACCCCGCGTTCTGGGTGCCCAATGGCTATGCGGTCGTGTACGTCGATGCACGCGGATTTGCTTCGTCCGAAGGCGATCCCAGCACTCTTTCGACACGCGACCGGGAGGACTTCTACGACGCCATCGAATGGGCCGGGACGCAAAGTTGGAGCAACGGCAATGTCGGGCTCAACGGCGTCTCCTATCTTGCGATTTCGCAATGGGTCGCAGCGAGCGGCAATCCCCCGCATCTGAAGGCGATCATACCGTGGGAAGGTCAGTCGGACCCGTTCCGCGAAGTGCTCTATCACGGCGGCATTCCCGAGATCGCCTTCACCAGCTTCTGGATCCGCAAGATGCGCGCCGGATCGAACGGCGCGCCGCTGCCGCATCCGACTTTGTTCAACTTTGCGCATCGGCGCCCCAGCCTGATGCGATGGGTCCAGCAGCGCCCTGCGACCACCTCGGGCATCGACCTGCCTGCAATCGAGATCCCGGCATTGATCGCCGCAACCTGGTCCGACCAGGGCCTGCACACGCGCGGTTCGTTCGAAGGCTACAAACACATCGCCTCGGATCGGAAATGGATCTTCACCCACGGCCGCGCCAAGTGGGACGTCTACTATTCGGACGAGGCACTCGCCTACCAGAAGGACTTCTTCGACCACTTCCTCAAGGGCGAGGACAACGGCTTCGACGACCGCCCGAGCGTGCGGCTCGAAGTGCGCGAAGACCTGCGCAATTACGCGGTGCGATACGTCGATGACTGGCCAGTCCCGGGGACGGACCATCGTCAGTTGTTTCTCAATGCGCTGGGCTCGCTCGGCACTTCGCCACCGACCGAATCAGGAAGCGCGGAATACAATTCCACCTCAGGCCGGGCCGAATTCTCCTACACCTTCGCCGAAGACACCGAGATCACGGGCAACATGAAACTGAAGCTTTGGGTGTCGACCGACGAAGGCGACGACATGGACCTGTTTGTCGGTGTCCAGAAGCTCGATCGCGAAGGCCGCGAAGTCACCTTCTTTGCCAAGACCGGTTACACCAAGGGTCAGGTCGCGATGGGTTGGCTGCGCGTGTCGCAGCGCGCGCTCGACGAAGAGCGCTCAACCCCATGGCAGCCGGTACTGTTGCATGATGAGCTTCAGCCGATATCGCCAGGCAAAGTCGTCCCGGTCGAGATCGAAATCCTTCCCAGCAGCACGATCTTCCGGGCGGGAGAGACGCTGCGGCTGGTGGTCCAGGGTAAAGACCTGTTCGAGCACCCGGCACTCGCGCACGGCTACCCAGTCAACCATGGGAACCACAGCATCCATACGGGCGGGGCTTACGACTCCCATTTGCTGGTCCCGGTCGTTCCGCGACCAAGCGACGATCAGCCTACGGAACCACTTGCCCAAGCAGAGTAAACCGCCGTTATTTTACTTGGGCTTTTCGACAGGCCGTTTGTCGTGCCGATGCGTACCTGCTAGCTTCTTCCCATCCAGACATCCGGGTCGCAGACCAGAGAGGTGTCCCTATGAGCGGTCTCAAATCACTCGCTTACTCGGTTGCTGCCGGAGTCTCGAAACTGCTGCCGGGCCTGCGCGCGCCGATCAACCGTTTCGCAATCGGAAGGCTGGTCAAGGTCACACGCGCCCGCCCGCATCCGTGGAGCACTCTCAGCGATCACGTCAGCTGGCGCGGCATGACCGACCGCAGCTACAGTGCGCGGCACCTGCCCGCGCAGGACACCCCCGACTTGCCGGAAATCAGCCGTGTCGGAAACCTGTTCCGCGTGCCCGATCTCGAAGAGCAGCGACTGTGCCCGAAATCGACTTGCCTGTTTCCGGCCTTTGCGCAGTATCTTACCGACGGGTTCATCCGGACGATGATCTCGAACGATTTCGCCACCGGCGAAACGATCGAGGACCGGCGGCGCAACACGTCCAATCACGAAATCGACCTGTGCCCTCTCTATGGCCGCACAATCGAACAGGTCCGCGCGCTACGCACCCTGTCCGAACATCCGGACGAACGCGGCAAGCTCAAATCCGAAGTGATCGAGGGCGAAGAATGGCCGCTCAAGCTGTTCCAGGCGGGCGGCAACGCCTTCAATCCCGATTTCACCGACAGCGAAGGCCAGCCGCTGCTCGATACGCCGCTGGGGATCAGCCACACGACGTCCGAAATGCGCGAGACGCTGTTTGCGGTCGGTGGAGACCGGGCCAATGCCGCCCCGCAGGTTTCCATGCTGAACGTGCTGTTCCTGCGCGAGCACAACCGGTTGGCCGGAATCATCTCGGCCAGCAATCCCGGTTGGAATGACGACCGCGTGTTCGACGCTGCGCGTGCCTGCACCGTCGTGATGTTCATCAAGATCGTGGTCGAGGAATACATCAACCACATCAATTCCACCCCGCTGATGCTGGTCGCCGACCCTTCCGCAGCGTGGAACGCGAAGTGGAACAAGCCCAACTGGATCACCGCCGAATTCAGCCTGCTCTACCGCTGGCACTCGCTGATTCCCGAGCGGATGACCTGGGCGGGCGAGTCGCTGCCCGGCGGAGCGCTACGGCTCAACAACACTGTGCTCACCCTTGGCGGGCTGACGCAGGCTTTCGTCGATATCAGCGGCAATCGCGCTACCGAACTGGGGCTGCACAACACCGCCAATTTCCTGATCGAGGTCGAGGAGCTGGCGGTGAACCAGGCGCGCGAGAACCGTATCGCACCTTTCGTCGAGTACCAAAGCGCTTTCGGTTTTGACCGCGCCAAGAGCTGGGCAGACATCAATCCCGACCCCATCACCCAGGCGCAACTCGCCGATCTCTACGGCACGGTGGATCGGCTCGAATTCTATACCGGCCTGTTCTGCCAACCGCGCACCAAGGACGGTCCGTTGCCGCCGCTGCTTCAGACGATGGTGGCGGTCGATGCGTTCTCGCAGGCGCTCACCAATCCACTTCTGTCAGAGTCGGTGTGGGGCGATCCCAAGGTCCAGCGTGCAACCTTTACCTATGAAGGGCTCGAAGCGATCGGCAATACGCGCACATTGGCCGATATCCTCAAGCGCAACTCGACCCCGATCGGCGATCGCTTCGTCGGCATGACCCGGCAAGGCTGGAAACGCGGGCAGGAATAGCGCGCTCTAGGCGAGCGATCGTGCAATTCGTTCGATCCACTCCGCCATTTGCAGCACCTTGGTGTCGTCCATGGCCTCCGGATGCGGCGCACCCCAAGTGCCTCGATCATTGTCGAAGTAACGGCCGCTGGACATGCGGAACTCTTCCGAAAGCGCTGCGCGCACGAGGATCTCCGCGCCGATAGCGAGGTCGCCGCCGGAAACGCCGAACCCTTCGCGAACCATCTTGCTGCCCAGCATCGAACCGGGATTGACCGCAACGAACACAGGACCGTCGGGATGCGCCAGCGCCATCGCCCGCGACCACATGGTGAGCGCAAGCTTGCTTTGTGCGTAGGCGTCCATGGCCCGCGAGGTCGTTTTGCGGCCCCGCAGCAGATCCATATCGACAGGAGACTGGGCCGACGACGACAGACTGATCACACGCCCGTCATTCGGGATGATTGGAAGCAGCGCCTTGGTCAGCGCTTCGACGGCAAACGTGTTGACGACAAAGCGCATGTCGTGGCCTGTTTCCAGGATTGGTTCCGAGACCTTGAAGATCCCGGCATTGTTTATGAGAACTTTCAGCTGGTCGTGTCTCTGGCGGATCTCGTCGGCGATGGCGACCACCTCTGACAGGCGCGAGAAGTCGGCCAGGTACGTCTCCACCTTTGCACCCGAATGGGCGTTTTCAGTTTCGGCCCGCGCGCGCTCGAGCTTTTCGGCATTCCTTCCGTGTAGCAGGAGCCTATGCCCGCTTGCTGCCAGCCGCTTGGCCGTTTCGAGCCCGATCCCGTCGGTCGAACCGGTGATGAGGATTGTGCTCACGCAAGATCGTCCCTGGCTTCGATCAGGAAGTGATGGCTGACCGAATTGCCGAGCCGGGCTTCGAGGTGAGGGCGATAGTCCGGATCGCTCTCGAACGCCTTCGCCGCTTCCTTCGACGGCCATTCGATGACGATCCGCAGCGCGGCTTCGACCGGGGCGCCTTCGACCTGTTCGTGGTCGGAAGTCCGTGCGAGATAACGCCCCCCATGTTTCGCGACCAAGGCGTTGGCGGCAGGCAAGTAGGCTTCGATCCATTCATCGCTGGTGGGCGTGACATCGAGCACGGAATAGGCGGGCATGCAGTATCTCCCTTGACTGGCTTGGATCCGCAGTGAGATATGCGACGGTCGCAATCACGCAAGTACGCACTTCATATGCTTATAGGTACAATATGGATACCGTAACTTCCGGCAACTCCAATCCACCGCCGCGTTTCCCGCGCTACGATTGCAGCGACGGTTGCCCGGTCGAAGCGGCGCTCGAGCAGATCGCGGGCAAGTGGAAAGGGCTCGTCATCTACCACCTGATGGGTGAGACATTGCGCTTCAACGAGCTTGCCCGGCGCGTGGGCGGCGTGACGCAGCGCAGCCTGACCAAGCAACTGCGCGAGCTCGAAGCCGACGGCGTGGTTCATCGCGAAGTGTTTGCGGTGGTCCCGCCCAAGGTCGAATACAGCCTGACCGAAAAGGGCCAGGCCCTGAGGCACATCATCGAAGGCTTGCACGGCTGGGGTTCGCGCTATCCGCGCCAAGCGACCTGAGACAACATCGAATTTGCGAACGTGCCGTCGGCGCGATCCCACCGACGACGAGCGGGAGCGGCAATCGCACCAGAGCTTGACTCATACCTTCACATGTAATTATGTAATTACATGATTACTGATTCGGACATGGACCGGATTTTCAATGCGCTCTCGCACAGTACGCGCAGGGCGATACTCGATCGCCTGCGCAGCGAACCCGGCCAGGCGGTCGGCGCGCTTGCCGCGAATTTCGATGTCAGCCGGATCGCGATCATGGCGCATCTGCGGGTGCTGGAGGAGGCAAACCTCGTGATCAGCGAAAAGGACGGGCGGACACGCCGCCTCTACCTGAACGCGGTGCCGATCCAGCAGATCTCGGATCGCTGGCTCGACGCCTATAGCGGGAGCTTCGCCTCACGCCTGACGGGAATCAAATACGCCGCCGAAGAAGCGGCCAAACGGGAGGGAAAACAATGACCGAAGCCACCGCAACCGCCCCAGGCACCGGCGACAAGGCGATCTACAAAGTGTTCATCGCCGCGCCGGTCGAGACCGTGTGGAACGAACTGGTCAAGACCGACGAAGTGCTGCCCTTCTTCTTCGGCGCGGTGTGCCGCACGACTGGCGAGCTCACCGTAGGCAAGCCGATGGCGATGGAGACGCCCAACGGCAAGCACCGCAGCGTCGTCGGCAAAGTCATCGAGTTCGATCCCCCGCGCCGATACGCGCACACCTTCAAGTTCACCGCCTATGACGATCCGCCCTGCACCGTCACCTACGAGCTTGAACCGGTCGAAGGCGGCACCGAATTCTCGCTGATCACGACCAACGTCCCGGCCGGCACCCAGACCGAAAAGGGCATGGCCCAGGGCGGTCAGTTCATCGTCGATACGTTCAAGTCCGTGGTCGAGACCGGCAGGCCGTCCTTGGGCAAGCGCTTCCTGCTGGGCGTCATGGGGCTCGCGGCCCCCTTCACGCCAAAAGCCTGCCTTTCGGAGAACTGGCCGTTCGACCGGATCGAGAAATTGTAAGGGAGGGAATTCTCATGGCGTCACCCGAAGACCAACTGGCGACGATGCTCGCAAACATCCCGGAAAAGACCGGAAAGCCGCTCGACGAATGGATCGCGATCATCCGCGCCAGCGGGCTGGAAAAGCACGGCGAGATCATGAAATTGCTCAAGGGGGAGCACGGCGTCAGTCACGGCTTCGCAAACTTGATCGTGTCGAAATCCAAGGAGACCGGCGAGGAGGTCGATCTCGTCGCCGCGCAATATTCCGGTCCCAAAGCGGACCTGCGCCCTCTTTATGAAGAGATTGCCAAGTTCGCTCTGTCGCTGGGCGGCGATGTCGAGATCGCGCCCAAGAAGGCCAGCGTCAGCCTGCGCCGCAAGAAGCAGTTCGCGCTCGTCACCCCGGCGACCAAGACCCGGATCGATCTGGGACTGGCGCTCAAAGGCGACGAACCACAGGGGCGGTTGGAAAGCTACAACGCGATGTGCAGCCACCGGGTGCGGCTCGAAAGCGCAGAGGCCTTCGACGACGAGGTTAGGGCGTGGATGAAGGAGGCGTATTCGCGGTCCGGATAGTGCCACGCCGATCACAGTCCGATTGACGAAGGATCGGCAGGCAACCCGACCTCGGTTGGACAGCCCTTGGCCTAGTTGGAGTCGCCTGCGCTCGCTTCGATCACGGTTTCGGCACCGCCTGCCGTAGCCTCACCCGGAGAATCCACGGCACCCGGCTGGCCCGGACTCGATTGCGCGGATTGAAGCGTCGATGCCGTCTGAGCATCCTGCGCAGCTTCCGCTGCCCTCGCCGCTTCGCGTTCGGCCGCAAGCTCCGCCTGGACGTCGATGACCTGATCCCGCTGGTAGGCGAGGACGCCGGGAATCGGGGCCAGTCGGTTAATTTCGGCTCCAAACCAGTTGGGCACGAATTCAACCGGAACCAGCTGCGCATCGACCAGCCAATCCTGCGGGAGCCTGGCGTCGCGTGCGTTCATGTCCGCGGGTTCGATAATCATGGCAACGCGCACAAGCGCGTCGTTCGTATCGACGCCTTCCGGCTTCCTGCCCCGCGAAATCGGATCGCCGTTCTTGTCGAGCCACACGCCGTCATAGCGAAGCATGGTGATCTGCCCGGCCTCGGCCTGGAACTTCACCGTCCCCATACAGGCGCAGGCGCCCAACCCGGCGCTCGTCGTCCCGTAATAGACGTATTCTCCGGGCGGCACTTCCTGAAGATACAGCGAAGAGCCCTTCGATTTTGCGAAACGGTTGAACGGGCCGATCGAAAACATCAGGCTTTGTTCGACCGGCGGCCAACCGAAACTGGTTTCCGTCGGCTCAATCGGTTTTGAACCGCGGACTTTCTTGCCGCGCTTTTTGGAGGACTCGACTCTCTTCTGATAACGCGCAAGGTCTTTGAGGTAATCTTCCTTGGCTTCCGCCAAGGCGACCGCGCGCGCTTGTTGCGAGAGCTCTCGCTCCGCATCGCTGGGAACCCGGAAAAACGTTGCCGGAATGGCCGTCGGGGTCTGCAAGAGGATATAGGCCTTGTTCGGATCGAGCGGCACCTCATCCTTGTCTTTCATGATGCTGGTTTCGAACTCGATTTCGAATTCGTCATCGGCGATTGCCGGGCTGGCAATGGCGCATGCTGCGATCATCGATACGACGAATGCCCAGCCTGTTTTCATCCGGTTCATAGCCCAATATCCTCCGCCTCGATCGCATCGCTCGATGCGACCAAGGCCTGCACCGCAAGCATCCTCTGCCGATCCTCTTCCTCGACCGTGGAATTGCCCTCTTCAAAGTTGAATTCCTGCCACAGGTCCTTCGCAAGCCCATGGCGGGCATAGCCCTTGAAATGCATGCAGCGGCGCATGTTCACACGGCGTTTGGCGCGGGCTTCCGCCGATCCGTAAATCGCCTGGGCAATCGCGCCACCGATGACTCCGCCGATGGCGCCGCCAATGCCGTACATCGCGGTTGTTCCCGCGTCGGGATAATAGTTGCCGACCGCGAGCCCGCGTGCGAGCTCGTCGCAATCTCTCAGGTCCCTTAACGCGACTTCGAAGCTCGTGTCGGCACGGTTGAAGTAGTAATACTTCTTGAAGCTCTTCACGTCGCCTTCGTCCGCTTCGAAAGCGAGCACCGGCATGGAGAGTTCGGCCGGATCGGGCTGCCAATCGCGCCAGTCCTCATCGCTCATTTCCGCATCCTGCGCGTGGATGGGTGCCGCACATGCGAGCGCAGCGCCTGATGCGCACAGCAGCGCAATATTCCAACGTGTCATTTAGCCCCCCTGCCGTTCCCGGTCCGCGCTCTGCCGGTCCGATCACTGCCCTATCGGTACAGGCAAAATGGGCAAATTGAAGCGGAAAGAACGCTTTACCCCAATTTTTCC
Organism: Erythrobacter sp.; assembly: GCA_030065195.1. Classification (GTDB taxonomy): domain Bacteria; phylum Pseudomonadota; class Alphaproteobacteria; order Sphingomonadales; family Sphingomonadaceae; genus Erythrobacter. Next base: position 16,760 of record JASJDE010000062.1, read on the forward strand.
TTCAGGATCTGGTTGACCACCTGCGGGTTGGCCTTGCCCTGCATCGCCTTCATCGTCTGGCCGAC
>JASJDE010000063.1 GCA_030065195.1 Erythrobacter sp.
GTCGAGGCTGCACTCGCTCCGCTTGTCGGAGCTGAGCCCGAGCCGAGCCTGGCTGGCGCGATCGACCGGATCGCCGATACGGCCGGCGGCCTAACTGGTGAAACGGTCTGGGCGCGGGAAGATGGTCGCGCGCTGGCTGGTTTGATCGAGGATTGGCGTTTGCAGTCTCGCGACGTCGGCGTCAGCCTGGCGAGGGAGGATATTGCCGGCGTCCTCCGCGATGCCATGGACGAAGTCTCGGTTCGACCGCCCTATGGAGGTCACCCGCGCGTGGCGATCTACGGCCTGCTCGAATCCCGGATGGCGCGTGCGGATCTCGTCATCTGCGGCGGATTGAACGAAGGCAGCTGGCCGCAGTCACCCGCACCGGATGCTTTGCTTGCTCCCGGGGTTCTCCGCGCGCTCGGCGTTCCGGGTGCAGAGTTCAGGATCGGTCTCGCGGCGCACGACCTCGCAGGCGCCATGGGTGCGCCTGAAGTCGTCCTGAGCCGGGCGCAGCGCGACAAGGACGGTCCGACCATTCCTTCGAGGTTTCTGCTCAGGGTCGAGGCGCTGCTCGGCGAACTTGCCGATGGTCATCGCGAAGAGTCGATTCCGGCCATCTTGCCGCTGGTCGACCGGGCACCGAGGCCCCAACCGCCCTATCCGCGACCCGAGCCAATTCCGACGGCCGAGCAAAGGCAGGTCAATATCAGCGCAACCGCGCTCGATCGCCTGCTTGGCGATCCCTACCAGTTCTACGCTCGCGAGATCCTGGGCCTCAGGCCGCTTGACCCACTCGCTGCCGATCCGTTCAACGACCCGGCGCTGCGAGGTATCCTGGTGCACGAGATCCTCGATGGTTGGCACCGGGCGCGCACTGGAAACCCCCACCTTGCGCTGGTTCCCTATGCAGAGGAAGTCATGCGCCGCAAGCAGGTTCACCCGCTGTTCTGGGGCCTTTGGCGTCCGCGTATCAACGCCGCGCTGGAACGGTTCGGGCAATGGATCGCCGAAGATGCGGCGGCGGGCCAGACGGTGATTGCCACAGAGATCAAGGGGGCGATGACTTTCGACGACGTCCGTGTGTTCGGAATTGCCGATCGTATCGACCGAAAGCCGGATGGGACGCTGGCCATAATCGATTACAAGACCGGCGGACCGCCGACGCGAAAGCAGGTCGCGAAGGGATATCGGCTGCAACTCGGCGTGCTCGGTCTCATCGCTCGCGACGGCGCCTTCCAGTCTGAGGACGGCCTCATTTCGGGTGACGCAACGGGTTATGAATTCTGGTCGCTGAGAAAGAAGGACGGAGAATTCGGTGAGCGTTTCGATCCGCGAAAGACCACCAATCGGCAGGATGGACTGACGCCCGACGAATTCCTTCCCGAACACGAGGAGCGACTGGCGGAAGCGATCGAAAAATATATCGCGGGCAGCAGGCCGTTCCGGGCCAAGGAGAACCCGGACTATCCGGGCTTCACGGATTACGATCAATTGATGCGGCTCGATGAATGGATCACGCAGGTCACCATGGTCGATTCATCGGAGGCGGGATCATGAGCGGCGGGGGTGCCGTCTTCCCGCTGGTCGAAAACCAGCTCAGTGCCGTCGAACCCCGCGACAATGTCTGGCTCTCCGCCTCGGCCGGCACCGGAAAGACCCAAGTCCTGTCGGCGCGTGTGCTGCGTTTGCTGCTGCGCCGCGATGTCGATCCATCGCAGATCTTGTGTCTGACATTCACGAAGGCGGGTGCGGCCGAAATGGCCAACCGGATCAACGCCGTCTTGGCGCGCTGGGTGAGGCTGGAGGACACCCAGCTCTATTCGGAGATCCAGAATCTCGGAGCGGATCCGACCGTCGAAACGCGAGCTCGTGCGCGCACGCTGTTCGCAAGCGTGCTCGACTGCCCCGGCGGCGGTCTTCGGATCGATACGATCCATGCCTTCTCGCAATGGCTGCTGTCCAACTTTCCGGCAGAAGCGGACCTTCCTCCCGGTGCACGTCCGATGGAGGATCGCGAACGCGAATTGCTTGCGCGCGAAGTGCTGGCAGAAATGCTCACCGAGGCGGAGCAGGTCGGCGACCGGACGATTCTCGATGCGCTGGAAATGATCTCGGTCCGCAAGGATCCGGCGGCTCTGCGCGCCTGGCTTATGCGATGCGCGAGCCGGGCCGAAATGTGGGAAGGTTCGACCGGGTGGCAGGCTCCCATGCGGGCGCGGGTGATGGGTCTGCTCGGTCTACCGAGCGATGCCGACGAAGACTGGGCGTCGAGCGCCTTGCATCCCGATACCTTCCCCGATCAGCACCTGCTCGCGATGCTGCCGCTGATGCGCGACTGGAATGTGCAGACGGGCAGGGCGACTGCGGAATTCATCCAGGCGTGGCTCGGTCTGGAACAAGCCGACCGGACCGAAAGTGTCGCGACGTTCTTCGACACAGTGCTTACCAAGAAGGGAACCCCGCGGAAGATGGCGGGGCCTGCGAAAATCGAGCCGCGCCTAATCCAGTGGCAGGAAGAAGTCGCCGAAGCAGTCGGCTTCTATCGCGAGCGGATGAGCTTGCTCGCGCTCGCGGATCTGCTCACGCCCGCGCTCGAACTGGGCCGCGCGTTCTGGCTGCGTTGGGAGGAAGCAAAGCGCCGCGAAGGGCTGCTCGATTTCGACGATCTTATTCGCAAGGCGGCCGAGCTGCTCAAAGGGAGCCTCTCGGCCGACTGGATCCGCTACAAGCTCGATCGCCGTTTCGACCATATCCTGATCGACGAAGCGCAGGATACCAATCGGGCTCAGTGGGACATTGTCGATGCGCTGATCGACGATTTCTTCAGCGGCGAGGGCGCGGCAGGAGACAAGCTCAGGACCATCTTTACGGTCGGGGACTATAAGCAGGCGATCTTCGGATTTCAGGGCACCAGTCCGGAAAACTTCGCCAAGGCCCGCGAGAAGGTTTTCAAGCGGATCAACGACGCGAGGGAATACGCTCCGGCCGATCGAAATCGAAGGTTGGTTCCGACATGGCGTCCGCTCGATCTCGGACAATCGTTCCGCACTTCCGACACCGTCCTGCAGTTCGTGAACCGGACGATGGAAGCTCTCGGGCATGAGGCGTTCGGACTCGACCGAGCTCCGGAACCGCATGTCGGCGCCGAGCGTGCCGGTCTCGTAACGCTGTGGAGTCCGATCACGGCAGAAATCGCCGAGCCTTCTAGCGAGGAAAGCGCGCAGCAATCGCGCGACTGGTTGCCGCCGCACGAAACGGTGTTGGCACAAAGGATCGCCGAGCAAGTGGGTCGGTGGGTCAATGGGGATGAGCCCATCGTGTTGGAAAAGGGCGAAACGCCGCGCCACGCCGAAGCGGGAGACATTATGGTGCTGGTGCGCAAGCGCGGCCAGCTCGCGGCGCAGATCGTCGCACAATTGCATTCCAAGGGTATCCCGGTCGCGGGGGTCGACCGTTTGCGGCTCGGCGCTCCGCTGGTCGTGAAAGACCTGATGGCGGCCTTGCGATTTGCGGCTCAGCCGCTCGACGACCTCTCGCTCGCCAACCTGCTTGGGTCTCCTCTCGTCGGCTGGAGCCAGGAGCAATTGCTCGAATTCGTGCCGCGCGACCGCGATGTCCGGCTGTGGAGGCACCTGCGCGATCATGAATCTGGGTTCGTGCAGGAGACGATCGAACACCTTAGGCCGTTGCTTGCGCGGGCCGATTTCGAAACGCCGCAGGCATTGTTGGCCTGGTTGCTGACCGGGCCCTGGCAAGGGCGAAGGAAGCTGGTCGCAAGGCTGGGCCGCGAGGCCAACGACCCGATTGACGAACTGGTCAATGCCGCATTTGCCTATGAAAGTGCCCATACGCCGAGCCTTGCTGGCTTCATCGAATGGTTCGACGCGGGCGAAGGCGAACTCAAGCGAGATCCCGACGACGCGGGAGGGCAGGTGCGGGTGATGACGGTGCATGGTTCCAAGGGATTGCAGGCACCAATCGTTGTTCTTGCGGATGCTACCGGACGCCCCGGAGAAAGCGGCGCGCTGGAACTGGACGATGCGCCCTTGGGCGACGTCGTCGAGCGCAAGGTTCCGCTACCTCCGATCTCGAAAGACGAGAAGGTCGGTCCGGTCGGTGAGGCGGAAGAGAGGGCAAGGGTCGCCGCAATGCAGGAGCATTGGCGTCTCTTGTACGTAGCCCTGACCCGCGCCGAGGAAGCCTTGTTCGTAGGCGGTTCGCTGGGCCAACGCGACCGGAACGGCGGACCGCATGAAGACAGCTGGTACGCTCGGCTGGACCGGGTTTTCGAAGATGGGGAAATTGACGATCCGCTCTGGAATGCGCGCAAGGAGTGGGGCTACCGCGCCGAACCGATTGTCGTCGAAGACCTCGCCGGACAGGGTTCGGATCGGCCGACCTTGCCCGAATGGGCGACACGGCCGATCGGACCCGAACCTGTTCCCCCACGTCCGCTGGCACCCAGCGCGGTCGGAGAAGAACAGGGCTCCGATCCACCGCTAGCGTCCGACCAGGTCAACCAAGCTGCGCGTCGGGGAATTCTGATCCACCGGCTGCTGGAGCGTTTGCCCGACGTCGACCCCGGAGAGCGAAGAGTCCGCGGTTCGGCTTGGTTGAAGCGTCAGGCGGGCACACTTGACGACGTGGCCCGCGAGGAAATGCTCGCCAGCGCGCTCGCCGTCCTCGATGATCCGACATTTGCCGAGATATTTTCACCCATGGCCCTGGCCGAGGTGCCGCTTGCCGCGACAGTCGAAGGAATCGTGGTTTCGGGCACGGTCGATCGTTTGCTTGTCGATGAGACTGCAATCACGGTCGTCGACTTCAAGACCACGCGCCGTCCGCCCGAGCGATGGGAGGACATTCCCCGTGCCGCGCTCAAGCAGATGGCAACCTATGTCGCCGCACTGGAAGCTATCTATCCGAACCGACCTGTACGGGCCGCGTTGCTCTTCACACATGCTCCAAGGCTCTACGCGATACCCGCCGAAGCAATCGAACGGCACAAGGATCGATTGGGAGACGCGCAGGAAAGCTATGCACCGCTGGATATTGAGTGACGCGGAAACTCGCCTAAATTGAAACCAACGCAAATCAGGAGAAGCCGATATGGCCACCGTCAACGTCACCGACGACAGTTTCAAAACCGATGTGCTCGAAAGCGACAAGCCCGTTCTAGTCGATTTCTGGGCCGATTGGTGCGGCCCGTGCAAGATGATCGCACCGGCGCTCGAAGAGATCAGCGAGGAGCTGGGCGAGCATGTGACGATCGCCAAGATGGACATCATGGAGAACACCGGCGTGCCCGCCGATATGGGCGTGCAGTCGATTCCGCTGATGGTGCTGTTCAAGAACGGCGAAGCCGTCGCTCGCAAGGTCGGTGCGGCCCCCAAGAGCCAGCTCAAGGAATGGATCGAAAGCGAAATCTGAGTAAGTTCGGGGCGCCACTCGCGGCGCCCCGCTTCCTACCGCCAGTAATCGTGCCGTTGAGAGCCATCGAAATCGCCCCGATTTGAGGCAGCATTTCCTGAAAGGACTTGCCCGATCCGCATGGGCAAGGGTCCTTCCGTCCGAGCTTCTCGACCAATTCCTTGTCGCAATGCACGAAACGGAGCCCGCGCTTGACGTTGGTTTCCGATGGGAAGCCCTTGCGGCGCTTAGATATGCGCTCGAAAGCAGGGCAGGTCGGTCATGTCATTGGATTTGCGTACCACGATAGCCTCCTGTCGTTGCGGAGCGCGCGGCTAGCAGCTGATAGTGAGGTTGGAAAGCGCTAAGCCAGCACACGTCCGACGAATTCATCCCAAATTGCCGGGCTTGACGCCCCGACAAGACCGGGTTTGTCGTGCTCGTCGACGCGATAATCGCTTCCGTCGAGCCTCGCCGCCTTGCCGCCTGCTTCGTTGAGCCACAGCACCCCTGCAGCGTGGTCCCAGGCGTAGGTGCGCTTGAAGCTCGACACGTCGTTCTCCCCCAGTGCTAGGCGTGGATATTGTTCGGCGGCACAGCGCGGGATGTCTACCAGGGTGTAGTGCGGTGCAAGCTTGGCATCGACCATCGCGGCCTGTTCTTTCGTGAGGTACATCCGGCTCACCGCGGTGACGGGCGGTGCCTCGCCCGTTGTTTGGGCTGCGATCCGTTCGCCATTCACGAATGCACCTTCGCCGATCCTGGTATGGCACAGGCGGTCCTTGTTGGGGTCGTAGAGCCAACCGGCAACTGCCTTGCCCGCGTCCGCAAGGGCCACGATGATCCCGAATGGTTCCTTTCCTTCGGTGAAGTTGGCTGTGCCGTCGAGCGGATCGATGATCCAGCACTGTCCAGAGAGGTGATCGAGCACCCTTGTGTCTTCGGCAGCCGCTTCCTCGCCCACAACTGCAACGCCGGGTGCGAGTTTGGTCAACGCCTCGGTGAGAAAGCCTTCCACTTCGCGATCGACCACGGTGACAGGGTCGTCTTCGCCCTTCATCTCGATCTCGTCATCGGCAAGTGCGCGAAAGCGTGGAAGCATCGATCGTTGCGCAGCGAATCTGAGGAGATCGTGGATCTCCCCGTCGAGCGCGCTCCGGCCATCCGAGCTCATGGCATCGTCTCCCCATCACGGCGATTGCGAACGTAGCGAGGCAATCCGTCTTCGTGCCGACCCCAGCTGACTTCGCTGGTGCAGAAGATGTGAAATTCCGGCGGCAGCGCTTCGGGATCGTCGAGAGTCGCGACCGTCACATCGATCTCGTCGGGTTGGTGATCGAGGCGCGTGGCGATCGGGGAACCGCAGAGGCTGCAGAACAGTCGCTCGGCGAAATCGGTCAGTTTGGCGGTTCGGAGATATTCTTCACCCCGTTCGAGGCGGAATCCGCTGCGTGCAAGCGTGGTGTAGGGCACTGCCGGTGCCCCGGAAGACTTGCGGCAATGGCTGCAATGGCACCAGCTCGTCTCGGTCGGTTGGGCCGTCAGCCGATAGCGTATCGCTCCGCAAGCGCAGCCGCCTTGCATGTCAACTCCTGTAGTCTGCGTTGATGGAGATATAGCCGTGCGTGAGGTCGCAGGTCCAAACGGTCGCGCAGCCTTCGCCGATGCCCAGATCGACCTCAAGGTCGATTTCCTGCCCCTTGAGATGCTCTGCGACGGGTGTTTCGTCGTAATCTTCGACCGGCAATCCGTCGCGCGCCGCCCAGACGCCGCCGAATGCGATCGACAGTCGGTCACGATCGGCGGGTTCTCCAGCCTTGCCGACGGCCATGACAACGCGTCCCCAATTTGCGTCTTCACCGGCAATGGCGGTCTTGACCAGCGGCGAGTTGGCAACGGCGAGCCCGATCCTGCGAGCGCTCGCGTCGTTGGCGGCGCCCGAAACCCTGATCGTGATGAATTTCGACGCGCCTTCACCGTCGCGGACCACCAGCTGCGCAAGCCGGCGGCAGAGATCGGTGAGCGCTGCCGCAAAGGCGTCCGCACCGGGACTGTCCCAATCTACGATCCGGGCATGATCCGCCTTGCCCGTTGCAAAGGCGAGTACAGTGTCGCTGGTGGAAGTGTCGCCATCGACCGTGATACAGCTGAACGTTTCTGCGTTCGCCATGTCGAGACATTCCCGAAGAAACGCCGGCGCGACGACCGCATCGGTGAAGATATAACCGAGCATGGTCGCCATGTCGGGAGCGATCATGCCTGAGCCCTTGATGATCCCAACCAACTCAACCCTTGTGTCGCCGATCATGGCCGCGGTGTGTGCACCTTTGGCGAAGGTGTCCGTGGTTGCAATGGCGTTGGCGGCGTCTTCCCAGCCGCACGGTTCGGCCTCGAGCGCCCCTGCAATTCCCTCGCGCGCCCTGTCTTTGGGGAGCGGGACTCCGATCACGCCGGTCGAAGACACGAGCACGCCTCGCGCCTCGCAGGAAAGAGCTTCTCCAACCTGCTCCATGATCGCCTCAACCGCCTCGCGACCGCGATAGCCGGTAAAGGCGTTAGCGTTTCCGGCATTGACAACCAGAGCCCGCGCCGTGCCCGATTTCACCTGCTCGCGTCCGAGTTCAACCTCGCTCGACGCGCAGGCGCTCCGCGTGAAGACACCAGCAACCGCAGTGCCTTCGGCGACTTCGATCAGAGTCAGGTCTGCGCGGTCCCAATCCTTGTATCGTGCTCGGGCAACGCGCACCGTCACCCCGGAAATGGTTGGCATAGAAGGAAAGGGCAGCGCCAGCGGAGAAGTCTGCAGGTCCATGTTGCCGCAGCCCTAATCGGCAAACTTCCGGGGTGCAATCGGCGACCGGTTCTTTTGCGTTCACCTTCGGGCTGTTATCGCCTCCGGTATGAGAAAACACCTTGCCGTGATCGCCGTCGCCAGCCTGCTTGGTGGCGTGTCCGCTTCAGCTCAAGACGCCGCCGAAGCTGCGGCCGAGGCGGTCACAAGGGCTGCGGAAGAGGCGGCCCATGCCGCGGAAGGGGCCGCAGCGGCAACGATAGCGCCTCCGGCTCCTCCGCCAATCGAGATCCGTGCGGCCACAACTGCAGAGGAAGCGACGGAGCCTCACCGCTTTGACCGCTACGTGACCCCGCTCGACTACGGTTCGGTGCGCCCGACCGCGGCGGATTACCCGGTCGATGCTTGGCAGGCGGATCTCGAAGGTCGGGTTGAGTACAGGCTAGCGGTAAACGCTGACGGCAAGCCCACTTCGTGCGAGGTGCTTCAGTCGTCCGGACATATGTCGCTCGACGAAGCAAGCTGCGCCATCGTCATGGAGCGAGGCCAGTTTAACCCTGCCCGCGACGAAGACGGCGAGGCGACCGACGGTACTTACGAAGACGTCCACATCTGGAGAAAGCGCGAGCCCGAATTTCCGGGCACCTTCAACATTCACGTTGCCTTCACGGTCGATGCGACCGGCAAGTCGTCGGATTGCGAGGTCATCGACATATCGGGCGAAGTGTCCGAACAGATGCGCAGGACCTTCGAACGCGAGCCGTGTCCGGGGATGAACCGTCCTGCCCGCGCACCCTACCGGGACGAGGACGGCAACCCGATTGCCCGCCGTGTGGAACTGGTTCTCAGCGTGACAGTCGATGGTCCGCCGGAATAGGCAGCAAGGGCTGCTGAACGTCTTTGCCTTATTCTTTGCAGTATGCTGGACGAAAGAAGCGAAAATCACTATTTAGACAGCCAATGACACGACAATTGATCGCCTTTCTGGCCCTGCTTTCGGGCCTGGCTGCGCTTAGCGGTCCGGCGAACGCGTCCGTCATCAGCGCCGTTTCCTGCGATGTAGGCATTTCCGCCGAAGCGAATGAGAGCAAGGCGGGCACTCCTTCGGAAGTCCGCGAAGCTTCGAAGAAACGGCCGGTGCGTTGCCGCACGATCAAGACACCAAAGCGCGTCCAGCTGCCGCAGAGCCTGCGAGTTCCGGTCGCCATGGGAATTGAGCGCGCCTACGAATAGGCAAGGCTAAAGAATTCCTTTCGTAACGCGCGCCCACGGCGGCGCGAAATATCTCGCACAGTTTCGGCCCTAGTTGGGCTCTATTCCATTCAGGATTCTCCCGATGTTCAATGCTCTAGTAAAATCCGTTTTCGGATCTTCCAACGACCGTTACGTCAAGTCGCTTGGAAAAATCGTCAGTCAAATCAATAGCCTTGAGCCGCAAATGCAGGCGCTTTCGGATGACGAGTTGAAGGCGCAGACGGACAAGCTTCGCGGCCTGCTCGATGCTGGGAGCACACTCGACGATATCCTGCCGGAAGCCTTCGCGACCGTACGCGAAGCGTCTGTTCGCGTCTTCGCGATGCGGCATTTCGACGTGCAGATGATCGGCGGGATCGTGCTCCATCGCGGCGAGATCGCGGAAATGCGTACGGGCGAGGGTAAGACTCTGATGGCGACGCTGGCGGTCTATCTCAACGCCATTGAAGGCAAAGGCGTCCACGTCGTTACCGTCAACGACTACCTCGCCACGCGCGATGCCGAATGGATGGGGCAGCTCTACAATTTCCTCGGTCTCAATGTCGGGGTGATCATCCCGAATATGGACGAATTCTCGAAGAAGGACGCCTACAACGCCGACATCACCTACGGCACCAACAACGAATTCGGCTTCGACTACCTGCGCGACAATATGAAGCATGAGCGCAGCCAAATGGCGCAGCGCCCCTTCAATTTCGCGATCGTTGACGAGGTGGACTCGATCCTGATCGACGAAGCGCGCACCCCGTTGATCATTTCCGGTCCCACCGAAGACAAGTCGGACCTTTATGTCGCGCTCGATTTGGTCGCGAAGGAAATCCCCGAGGAATGGTACGAGAAGGACGAGAAGACCAAGAACATCCAGCTCAATGAAGAGGGTCTGGATGAGGTCGAGAAGATCCTGATCGAAAAGGGCCTGCTCGAGACAGAAAATCTCTACGATGTCGAAAACACCCAGGTCGTCCATCATCTCGATCAGGCGCTCAAGGCGGTTCACATGTTCCGCCGCGACGATCACTACATAGTCAAGGACGACAAAGTCATCATCATCGACGAGTTCACCGGCCGCATGATGGACGGGCGGCGCTGGTCGAACGGCCTGCACCAGGCGGTCGAGGCCAAGGAAGGCGTCAAGATCGAGCCCGAAAACCAGACGATGGCCTCGATTACCTTCCAGAACTACTTCCGCATGTATCCCAAGCTTGCCGGTATGACCGGCACGGCGGCGACCGAAGCGGCGGAGTTCTGGGACGTCTACAAAGTCAATGTGGTCGAGATCCCGACCAACCTGCCGGTCCAGCGGATCGACGAGGAAGACGAGTTCTACAAGAACACGATGGACAAGTTCCAGGCCATCGCCAAGGCCATCAAGGAGAAGAACGAGATTGGCCAGCCGATCCTGGTCGGCACCGTCTCGATCGAGAAGTCCGAACTGCTCAGCCAGTTCCTCGACAAGGAAGGCGTGAAGCACGAAGTGCTCAACGCGCGCCAGCATGAGCGCGAAGCGCATATCGTGGCGCAGGCCGGTCGGCTCGGTGCGGTCACCATCGCCACCAACATGGCCGGCCGCGGGACCGACATACAGCTCGGCGGCAACTTCGATTTCCGGGTCGGCGACGAGCTTGGCGAGATGGACGAGGGACCGGAAAAGGACGCAGCCATCGCCAAGATCAAGGAAGAGGTCGCCACCGAGAAGCAGCAAGTGCTCGACGCGGGCGGCCTGTTCGTGCTCGGCACCGAGCGTCACGAAAGCCGCCGGATCGACAATCAGTTGCGCGGCCGTTCGGGCCGTCAGGGCGATCCGGGTCTTTCGCGCTTCTATCTGTGTCTCGAAGACGATCTGTTGCGCATCTTCGGCCCGGACACGCTGTTCGCCAAGATGATGAATTCGAACCTCGAAGACGGCGAGGCTATCGGGTCCAAGTGGCTATCAAAAGCTATCGAAACCGCACAGAAGAAGGTCGAAGGGCGCAATTACGAAGCGCGCAAGCAGGTCGTCCAGTACGACGACGTGATGAACGACCAGCGCAAGGTCATTTACGAACAGCGCGGCGAGATCATGGAATCCGAAACGGTCGACGACGTAGTGGTCGACATGCGCCACGACACGATCAATGCGCTGGTTGGCACCGCCTGTCCTCCGGGCTCCTATCCCGAGCAGTGGGACATAGACGGCCTCAAAGAAAAGGTGGCAGAGGTGTTCGCGCTCGAACTGCCGTTCGACGAGTGGATGGAAGAAGACCAGGTCGAACCCGAAATCCTCGAAGAGCGGATCCGCAAGCAGACCGACGAGATGATGGAAGCCAAGATGGCGACCAACGATCCGGGTATCTGGCGCATGGTTGAGAAGGACGTGCTGCTGCGCCAGCTCGATTTCCACTGGAAGGAGCACCTCGCGACGCTCGACGCCCTGCGCCAGGTGATTTGGATGCGCGGCATCGCCCAGAAACAGCCGATCAACGAATACAAGCAGGAAGCATTCGGCCTGTTCGAGACGATGCTCGACACGCTGCGCGAAGAGGTCACCAAGATCCTGTTCAAGGCCGAGTTGCGAATTGCCCAGCCCGAGACCGAGGCGCTGCCCGATCTTCCGGACTTCCTGACCGGTCATATCGACCCGCTCACCGGACTGGAAAATTCGGACGACGGTGATGGATCGGAAAAACGTCCCGAACTGTTCGGTTCGCTTGCCGGTTCTCCCGGTGCGGAAGCAAGCGCTGGCGGAGCGATCAAGGAAAATCCCTACGCCAACCTAAACATCAGCCGCAACGCGCCTTGCCCGTGCGGTTCCGGAAAGAAGTACAAACATTGCCACGGAGCAATTGGGATCCCGCCGGTCGCCGCACCGGTCTGAACGGACGTTATTAGGCTCCGGCAATGATCGGCGCGGTACCGATTGGTCTGGCGCTTGCCTTCCTGATCGTCGCGTTGCTGTACGCCAGCGTCGGCTTTGGAGGCGGATCGACTTATGCCGCGTTGCTGGCGATTTCGGGGCTCGATTATCGTTTGCTCCCGATGGTGGCGCTTGCGTGCAACATAGTGGTGGTCGCCGGATCGAGCCTCCGCTTCGCGCGCGCGAAAGTGACGCCGTGGCCAGGGGCTCTCGCGCTCACGGCCCTGGCTGCCCCGGCCGCTCTGCTCGGCGGCCTGACGCCGATAGGCCAGCCGACTTTCATGTTGCTGCTCGGTGCGAGCTTGGTGCTGACCGGCGCGACAATGCTGGTACCGGTGAATGAGACCGCTAAAGGCGAACCGGCGCGGTTTGCACGGGCCATACCCTTTGTCGCTGCGCCTTTGGGCTACCTCGCCGGGCTGGTGGGCATAGGTGGCGGAATATTCCTCGCACCATTGCTGCACCTCACACGATGGCGCGACGCGCGAGCCATAGCGGCGACAGCGAGCCTGTTCATCCTCGTCAATTCGCTGTTCGGGTTAACCGGCCAGCTTCTCAAGCACGGTTCCGGCGCATTCGGCGGTGCAGTAGCCGCGGCCCTACCTCTGATCCTCGCCGTCGCGATCGGCGGTCAAATCGGTAGCCTGATGGCGGTGAAAGTCCTGCCCAAGCGCTGGATTCGCTGGCTGACAGCGGCGCTCGTTGCAATCGTGGGAGCCCGTCTTCTGCTGTGGCAGTGACTAACGGATCAGCCATGAGACGCGCCAGGATACGACCGTTGCTCTTTCGCTTACGTCGACCACGCAACCAATCTGCTTGCCAAGTGGCGGCGTCCTCTTTGCAACAGCGATTCTAGGGCGTTCCTTCTTGAAGTCGGTGTCGACGAAGGTGGGCTGGTTCCGGCTGCGAGGAGCGGGAACCGAGTTGACACGCCCGCCAGTTGCCTTGCCGGCGTTCCCTAATCGTTGAACAGGAAGACACGCCAGGGGCCAATAAAAGATAGTGAAATCATCGAAGTGAGTTCTTGACCGAATCCAAACTGTTCGACACTTTCATTGATGAAAGTAGTAAGACGGGGGCATCGCCAATGATTCTAGGCAATATCTATTTCCCAAAGGTCATCTCTAGAGCCCTATGCTCGCTACGCCGAACAACGACGCTGTTGCTGGCATCGAGCCTCGGGTTGGCTGCTATTCCGGCGCATGCTCATAGCTTTGGGCTGATGATGCCGAGCGTGAGCGCCTACGTGCTCGCTTCAGTTCCGACCACTAGCAGCTGCTTTCAGTACACCTACGACACCAACGGCAATCGCATATCCAGTTCGACATCCACCATCGTCGGCGCAAGTGCGGTGTGGGGTACGGCCACCTTTGGCTGCGCGACCTGGGGGCAGTGAAATCGGACAGTCCGGGATTGAGAATGGCGGGGCGACTCCGATGAGGTGGGCGATGCGCGCAATCAGCGCCCTACTTGCCTGTTTCGCGCTCGCTCTTGGCGTTCATGCCCAGGCTCAGGAGGACGCGGAACCACTGGGCTGGGAGTCCCCAGCGGGACCCGGTGGGATATTCCCATCGGCCGAAGCTGCGTGCGAAGCGCAGTGGGACAAATTCATGAACAACGGATATTCTCGCTTTATCGGTACGACGGCGAGAAGCGACGATTGGCGTTTCATCGACTGCGAATGGACTAGCTGGCAATACTTGTGCACCGAGGAGAATCCCGGCGCCGGTTTCAAGTGCGGCACGATCCTGCCGGCCTATGTGCAAACAGTCTGTCCCGACGGATATGTCGCTTCGATCGATGGCTATTGCCGTCAGAATGCTCCTCCTGAGCGCCCCTGCGACGATCCTTGCAGCAATAGCGGCAATGAGGGACGAACCAACCCAAAGACCGAAAACCCCGTGGTTGTTTCAACGGGGGCGAAGGTGCTGAGTTCGGTCGACTACGCTTCGGCGGACGGCCTCTTTCGGATCTCTCGCAGCTATCGCAGCTTCCAGGTTGGGAGTCCGATCAGGCAAAGATCACTGCCGAGGTCACTTCCGCGCGGGCTCGACGGTTTCTGGAACTTCGATTTCAGTATCGAACTGCAGTTTGGTGCGATTGCTGGATCGCCTTCGGACCCAAATGCAGTGGTCGGAATCCTGATGCCAGATGGAACCGGCTACGGATTCGTCCTTCAACCGGACGGCACATGGATTGAGGACCCGGGCGCCGGAAGCGGGACATCGTCCAACAATCTCAAACTCGAATTTGTCGGCACGCTGCCCGAAGAACTTTGGACTATTCGGGACATTCCCACCGTTTGGAAGCTTACCGACCGTCACGATACGGTCTGGACGATCGAGACCCGCAATGGCCCGAACGGTGGCAATTACCTCATAGGTTGGCCGACCTCCATGGTCGCGCGCAGCGGCTATTCGCAGACCTACACATATGCCGACGACGGCAGTCTTGCGTCCCTCTCCGATAATTTCGGGAGAATCGCCAATTTCTCGTGGGAAGAACGACAAATCACCACGCTGGAGAACCCGGGGGCGGGCAGGCTGCCCGTGCCTGTTCGAGTAAGCTCGATCGATCTCCCGGACGGAACAACGCTCGCCTACGATTACGAAAGCGCGACCTTGCCTGGAATAGGGACGGTCTATTCCAGTTCGAAATGGAACAACCGCTGGTCGGGTGGGAGCAGTCCGAGCGGCGCGCGTTCGGTGATCGGCGTGCGCTATCCCAAGATCAGACGCCTGAAATCGGTCGAACGTCGCGCGGCGAATGATGATGTTCTCGACTCCGCAACGTATCTTCACGAACATGATCGTTACGCGTGGAATGTCACTGGAATTGTCGACAATCGCGGTGAGCGAATATCGACCTACGTATACGACACCGCCGGCAAGGTCGTTTCGAGCGAACTCGCAAACGGCAGCGAGCGCAAGACGTTTGCGTACAGCGCAGTCGGATCGGATCGTACGCGCACGGTTACCAACGCCTACGGCAAGCAGGAAACCTACACTTTCGGCGAGTTTTCATCGGGCGATCGCGACTATCGCCTGACCAGCTTGGAGGGCGACGCCACCGCTGCCACCGAAGCGAGCGTCGAAAGCGTCTCGTATGGGGGGGATACATATGTCGCCAGCACGACCGATGCCGAGGGCCGACTGATCACCACCACACGCGACGCGCGCGGACGCCCGATCGACATTACCGAGGCGAGCGGCACAACCGATGCGCGGACCACCAGCATCACCTGGCATGCCGACTTCAACGTGCCGGTTACCATTGTGTCGCCCCGTATCACCGAAACGCGTGGCTACGACACTCAAGGTCGGCTGACTTCAGTCACGATGACCGACACGACCAGCCATGCCTTGCCCTATGCAACCAATGGCCAGACGCGAACCTACACCTACGCTTGGGACGCCAATGGTCGCTTGTTGTCCGAAAACGGCCCGTTGGCCGCGGCCGGTGGTCAGGACGATATCACGAGCTACACCTATGATGCAGGCGGCAACCTGCTGACGATGACCAATGCGCTTGGCCACGTCACGACCTATGCCGGATACGACGCCAACGGCCGTCCCGGTTCGATGACCGACGCCAACGGTGTCGTCACGTCCTATTCCTACGATCCTCTGGGTCGGATCGAATCGATCACCGTCGAGCATCCGACCAACGCCTCGCTCAATGCAACGACATCGATGGCTTACGATGCGGTTGGCAATCTCATCCAGCTGACGCTGCCGGGCACCTCGCCGCTCACGATGGAATACGACGCGGCCAACCGCCTCACCGCCATGATAGGTGCTGGAGGGGAGCGCTGGGAATACGCCTACGACGCAATGGGCAATGTCGAGCGCGAGTTGGTTAGGCGCGGAAACGGCTCGATCGCGCGGCTCGTCAGGCGGGAATTCGACGAGCTTGGGCGGTTGATGCGCGAGACGCTCGGCACCCGTTCGCCGATGCAGCTGGGCTACGACAAGGTCGACAATATTGTCAGCTCGACCGATCCCAACGGCTTCGCCACCACCGCCTCGTTCGACGCGCTCGACCGGATCGTCGCCACTGTCGCGCCCGATGGTGGAACCCAGGCTTCGTCCTACGACGCTCAGGACAATGCGACCAGCTTCACCGATCCCGTCTCCGTCACAACGCAATTCGTATATAACGGTTTCGGCGAAGTGATCGAGGAAACCTCGCCCGATCGCGGCACCAACACGTATGTCTATGATGCCGCCGGGCGGATGATCCAGTCGACCGATGGGCGCGGGCAAGTGGTAACCTACACTCGCGATTACCTGGGACGCGTGACCCGGATGGAGCCCTTAGGTCGGCCCGCTTCCGAAGCGATCGACTATCAATGGGACAGCGGCGGGATGGGAAGCTCCTACCCGATCGGTCGTCTCGGACGGATTGAAGACGCTTCCGGTCGCACGCGGTTCAAATACGATCATCGCGGCAATGTGACGGTCAAGGAGCAGGCGATTG
>JASJDE010000064.1 GCA_030065195.1 Erythrobacter sp.
ATCGCTGACCGGCGGATCGACGGCCTGGGCGCAAGGCGGGATCGCAGCCGTTCTCGACGCCGGGGACACGTTCGAAAACCATGTGCGCGACACGATGGTCGCCGGCGCAGGGCTGAACGATCGCGAAACCGTCGAATTCGTGATCGAGCGCGCTCCTGCATCGATCGACCGGCTGTGCGAGCTCGGCGTGCCGTTCAACCGCGAGAGCGGCGATCTTCACCTGACTCGCGAGGGCGGCCATTCGCATCGGCGGATCGTCCATGTCGACGATGCGACCGGTTGGGCGGTGCAGGAGGCGCTGCTCAAGGCGGCCGAAGCCTCGCCCAACATCACGATGCGAGGCGGGCTCACTTGCATCGATTTCATCACCGATCGACACCGCGAGAACTTCTCCGCGGCTGGCCGGGTGTGGGGCGTCTACGCGCTCAACGAGGAAACAGGTCGGGTCGAAAGACACGTCGCCCGCGCAACTGTTCTGGCGGCAGGCGGTGCAGGGCGCGTCTACCAGTTCTCGACCGCGCCGCGCGGCGCGACCGGCGACGGGATTGCGATGGCATGGCGCGCCGGCGCACGCGTCTCCAACATGGAGATGATGCAGTTCCACCCGACCTGTCTCTACAATCTCGAGGTCAAGAACTTCCTCATTACCGAAGCGGTGCGCGGCGAGGGCGGGCGGCTGTTCCACCCGGAAACCGGCCACCGCTTCATGGAGGATTACGACCGCGAGCGGATGGAGCTCGCCCCGCGCGATGTCGTCGCCCGTGCGATCGACGACCAGATCAAGCGCTACGGCCTCGATTACGTCCACCTCGATATCAGTCACCAGCCGCCCGATTTCGTAAAGGAACACTTCCCGACGATTCACGAGAAGCTCTCCGGCCTCGGCATCGACATGACCACGGGGCCGATCCCGGTCGTGCCCGCACAGCACTACACCTGTGGCGGGGTGGTGGTGGACCTCTATGCCCGCACCGACCTGCCCGGCCTGTGGGCGGCGGGCGAAGTGACCGAAAGCGGTCTGCACGGCGCGAACCGGCTGGCCTCGAACTCGCTTCTGGAATGCTTCGTGTTCGGCGAAGCGGCGGCGAGCGATATCCTCACCATGTGGGACGAGCTCGACGAACCGCCGCCGATCAAGCCGTGGGACGAAAGCCGCGTTTCGGATTCCGACGAACAGGTCGTCATCAAGCAGAACTGGACCGAAATCCGCCGCTTCATGTGGAACTATGTCGGGATCGTCCGCACCACCAAGCGGCTCGAACGCGCCGCCAACCGCATCGCGTTGCTCAAGCAGGAGGTGGAGGACTATTACGGCAGCTTCGTCGTCACCACCGACCTGATCGAACTGCGCAACCTGCTGCAGGCGGCAGAGCTGATCGTGAAGTCGGCCCTGGCCCGGCATGAGAGCCGCGGGCTGCATTACACGATGGACTATCCGGAGACGGCGGAGGCGGTGCAGGATACGGTGCTGGTGCCGTGAGGATGTGTAACCCTGTCCCTGAACCATTTTGGGTTGATCCGCTTATCAATTTTCTCGCGGTGCTCTTGGGCGCAGCGTTGGCGTGGGGAACTACTTATTTTTTTGAACTGCGGACCAAGAAAGCGAAAGACTTGGCTGCCGCCTATGCGTTGTTCTTCAAGGTCCAAGAGATAACGGAAAGATCCACAAAGTTAGAGCAGCATTTAGAGGACTGTCTTCAGCGGATGCCCGAAGGTGCTCCCATCGAAGATTCGTGGAGAGCGATCACAAAGATTGTAGGTTTTGGCCACCGCCCCGAGAAGATTCTTGCGAGTGAGTTGGCCTTGCTAGCGTCGAAAGGCGACGTAGATTTCGTCACAAATATTCAAGAGGTTGAAGCTGGGCACGCAATTGCATTTGATGTCTACGATGAAATCCAAGCAGTGAAAGAGATTGTTCGGCAAAAGACGTCGGTCGTCGCGCGCTCGGCTGAAAGTGCTACGCTTGAAATTGGCCTTGAAGAAATGCGGCAACTAACCCCAGAAATGATCTCTCTCGAAACAGGAACGAGGTCTCTGGTCGCAATGCTGCCAGAGGTGGCTAATGAAGCAAGAGCGGTGGCTGAACAAATTGGCAAGAAGCTCAAGGACCACTATGATTTCCAGCACTCGCTTGACTACTCAAGAGCAAAGAGTGCGCCTGCTAAGAAAGAAGCAGACGAAGTCAGCTTTGACACTGGAATGGCCTGATATGGCGGAGCAATTCGGATTCGATCCACTGTGAAATTCTGAGTTCCCGCGTCCGCGGGAATGACATTGGGGGCATGCGACCTCTTTCTTATCGTCATCCTCGCGAAAGCGGGGATCCAAAGCTGGTCCGCGAACACATTCACACCGCGTGCAGCGTCGGCGGGCTAGCGCCACGATCATGAAACCGCTCAGGGCAATATTGGCATCTATCGCGCTTCTTGCAGCTCCGGTGCAGGCACAGGATGCCGCACCCACATCATCCGAAATCGTCGTTACAGCGCAGCGCTCGGGTGCGCCGATGTGGACTATCGATACGCCCGGCGGCACCATCGTCCTCGTGGGCGAAATCCGTGCTGTGCCGAAATCCACCCCGTGGCAGCCCGACCGGCTCGAGGAAGCGACGGCCGAAGCGCAGGGCGCGATCATTCGTGCGCGGCCCAAGATTTCGCCGGGCGATATCTTCCGGCTGATCTTTCGCGGTGGAAAGTTCACCAAGCTGCCCGAACGGCTGGTAGCCGGCGACTTCCTTACACTGGAACAGCGCGCTCGCCTCGCCGCGCTCGAGGAACAATACGACCAGGACTACGATCGCGGCTCGTTCCTGATGACCGCGTTCGACTTGCTCGCGCGGCGGCTCGATTTCGACGATTCCACCACCAAGGACGCGACCGACATCGTGCGCAAGGCGGCGGACAAGGCGGACGTGCCGATCACCCGCCCCGAGCGGTTTCGCGGCGAAGACCTGCTCGACAATCTTGCCGAAGCCGATCCCGCCTCGCACATTCCGTGCCTTGAAGCCGCGATGGAAGCGACCGAAGCCGGGCAAGGCATCATCGAGCAGCGCGGCGAGGACTGGCGCAAGTTCGATGTGCCCGCAGTGATGGAAAACCCGCTGGAAATTGCACTGGGGCGCTGCTGGCCCTGGGCCGATCCCGAGCTCGGTGAAGAGATCCGCGAGCAATGGGTCGGGATGATCGAAGGCGCGGTCGCGACCGAAGGGGTTACCCTTGCCGTGGTGCCGCTGCGGGTGTTGGCAGAACCCGATGGCGTGCTCGACCAGCTCGAAGCGCGAGGCTTCGTCATAAGCGGGCCCGAATGGCGGGCGACCGAAGCGCGCTAGACATTCGTCGGCGCTGATATGCAGTTTATCTGCGTCAATCCGCTTCTCGGCGAAACATTCAACGACTCGCCGATACTGATTTGAAAGATTCGTGCGGATCGCGCAGTTTCTCTTCGGACACAGCAACACCCCGCACCCCCGCAATTCCGCTGTGCCTGATCGACCAATAGAGCCCATGCACGAGTAGAGGGACTGGTGCTCGGCGATAACGGTCCTTGCGATCGATCATCCGACGTTGAGGAAAGGATGATCCGATGAAGACGCTTACCCAGTTTGTTGCCTTGCCGGTCGCCGCATTAGGCCTGGCACTGCCATTCTCCGCCCCTGCCGTCGCCGGCGAAAAGTCCGACGGCATCGTCGTGACATCCATGGCGAAAATGAAGGAATGGCAAGCCGAAACCACCAAGGACATCAATCGTTCGCTGCGCTCGGCACCGATCCCGAACAGCAGCCGCCCCAACAAGGCAGTCGTGCAGATCGCTTTCACGCTCGGCGCGGATGGCAAGCCCGACAATATCGAAGTGCTCGATGGCCGCGGCAATTGGGCTGCACGCAGGGCGGCATCCTATGCGGTGCGTCGCCTGAACGATCTCGACCAGGTGCCCGTGACCAATCCGGCCGACGCGCAATTCCTCGCCAACATCTTCTTCGCCGGCACGGCTGAGGACTACAAGGAACTGAAGGCGCAGCTCAAGAAGTCGGAAGCCCGGCGTCTCGCCGCTGCCGATGGCGAAGAGGAATACATCTTGCTCGGCGGATAGGGACCCCTGATTTCCTGACCGCTGGACAAGGCGGCCTCCAAGGACTGCGACCCCGGGAGGCCGCCCACGCCGCACCCGCTCTCGTCACCAGTCCCTATTAGGCGAGCACGGGTTGCGGCGTGTGTGCATGTGCGGCATGTCTGCACGCCAAGCGCCCGCGAACGGCGCGAAGCAACAGGGACCGCACGCATTCATGCCCACCATTACGACGCCGAACACCGGGATCGAGATCTATTACGAAGAGAGTGGGAGCCCCGATGACGCCCCGATCCTGCTGGTGATGGGGTTGGGCGCACAGATGATCCTGTGGCCCGACGAATTCGTCGAAGCGTTGGTTGGCCATGGCTACCGCGTCATCCGCTACGACAATCGCGATATCGGGCTGTCGCAGAAGATGGATGGGGCCAAGGCGCCCGGAATCGCCTGGCAGGTGATCCGGCAGAAGATCGGCTGGCCCGCCAAGGTCCCTTACACGCTCAGCGACATGGCCGACGACGGTGCCGGACTTCTCGCCGCGCTGGAGATCGATCGCGCGCATGTTGTCGGTGCATCGATGGGCGGGATGATCGCGCAGCTGATGGGCGTCAACCATCCCGACCGGTTGCATTCGCTCACTTCGATCATGTCGACCACCGGCAATCCCAGGCTGCCGCAGGCGGACAAGGCGGCGATAGAGGCGCTGACCGCGCCGCTCGTGTCGATGGAGGAGGAAGACCTGATCGCGCACGGCATCAACGTGCAGCAGAAGATCGGCAGTCCCGGATTCCCCGCCGATCCCGACCGCCGCCGCGCGCGCGTGCAGGCGATGGTACAGCGCAGCGTCTATCCGCCGGGATTGCCGCGTCAGCTTGCGGCGATCATCGACGATGGCGATCGACGGATGCGGCTGAGGACGGTGACAGCGCCCACGCTGGTGTTGCATGGCGAAGACGATCCGCTGGTGAAACTTGAAGGCGGAAGGGAAACGGCAGAGCACATTCCAGGAGCGAAGCTGGTTACCATTCCCGGCTGGGGACACGATCTGCCTGTGGAACTGATCGAGAAGCTCGCGTCCGAGATTGCCGAACACGCGCGGACCGCAATGGCCCGGGATGCGGTGGCCGCCTAGCTCGTCAGGGCTTCAAGCGATCTCGCAAGGTTTTTCCGCGCGTTCGCTTCAAAGCGATCCATTCCCCACGGGGTGAAATACAGCCGCTCGCGCTCCAGGAAGTGGCGCAGGACCTTTGCCCGTCCCGTGCGAAACGCTTGGTCCGGGACATGGGCATATTCGCGGCGGATCTGGTTTTCGTAGATGTCGAATCGATTCGCCGGCGCCCCGAGGATGGCCAGGTCCATATCGAGGAAATGCGCGCAATCGTCCCGCGGCTCACCCGTCAGGTCGTCGGGCAAGCTATGGCCCTCTGTGGCTTCGATCATCCGCCTTGCGAGCGCGCAGCTCTGTGGAGGCAGGGGCGAACCGGAATCCACCAGCAACTGAGCGCTGCGGCGTTCGTTGTCGTGTTCGCGCGGATCGTAGATCGAATCGTGGAACAGGACTGCGTAGAGGACGGCGTCGCGATCGTGCAGCTTGGCCTGGATCGAATCAATGTGGTGCAGCAATGCTTCGATGTGCGACCAGTCATGGTAGTGGCGTTGCGGTTCGGCGTGCCGTTTGCGCAAGTCGGCAAGCAGGGCGGAAGGAACGGCTGCGAGCATGGTCAGGAGTCCTCGATTCCAAGCCGTGATACCTTCGATGAGGCGAGCGATTCAAAAATTTCAAAACCCGATTCGATTGATTCAAAGGCTTCGATTGCCGGTTTTGCCCGCATAAATTTTTTCGCAGATTCGTTTTTGCACTTGCGCAGTTCACAAGCCTAGCATTTCCGCCGCGTCGCTGCGTTGCAGCAATGTAATACACCTCGTCATTAAGCTGCAACTTTTGGTTAATTGGCATTTACCCTCTTGCGCGCGACTCGCCGCTGATTCAGTATCTAGTGGTTGTTCGGGGTCGTTCACCCACAAGACCTAGTGATTGCATCACGCAACGCCCATATCTCACGAGAAGGGCCTGCGCAGGGGGATGGAGTCGCTGGGGCGGGTTGAACCGGCTTCCGGGCAGGATCGATTGGCCGAAAACCCACCGCGGAAGCTGTGGGTTTTGTGTTGAAAGGTCTGTATAGAACAGAATCGGAACAAAGCCCCGTATTCGCTAGAAGGGGTCGAAGGCCGATTCGAGGAACTCGAGCGGGGCTAGAATGGAATTCAAAGCGAGCGATAACGTGCCGGGTGAAGTGCTAACCGACGCCGAAACCGGCGAAGCGCTGGGTCAGGTCGAAAGCGGTAAGAAAGCTGTATCCATGGAGAAGACCGATAAGGGCAGCGACGAATTGATCGCCGCGAAAGCGGGCGAAGCGCTGGCCGGTGCCGTGGCCGAAGCGGCCAAGTCGGCGGCCTTGCCGGACAGCAAGACCGTCAATGCGCGTCGTTTCGATGTGCAGACCGATCCATCGCGCGACGACAATTTGACCGAGTTCGGCAAGGAAACGCTGACCGATCGCTACTTGCTGCCGGGCGAAAGCTACCAGGACTTGTTCGCACGCGTAGCCGATGCCTACGCCGACGATCAGGAGCACGCGCAGCGCCTCTACGATTACATTTCGAACCTGTGGTTCATGCCGGCGACACCCGTGCTGTCGAATGGTGGTACGGGCCGCGGCCTGCCGATTTCCTGCTACCTCAACTCGGTCAATGACAGCCTCGACGGGATCGTAGGGACCTGGAACGAGAATGTCTGGCTCGCGTCGAAAGGCGGCGGGATCGGCACCTATTGGGGCAATGTCCGCGGGATCGGCGAGCCGGTCGGCCTCAACGGCAAGACCAGCGGGATCATCCCCTTCGTACGCGTGATGGATTCGCTTACGCTCGCGATTTCGCAAGGCTCGCTGCGACGCGGATCGGCGGCGTGCTATCTCGACATTTCGCATCCGGAGATCGAGGAATTCCTCGAAATCCGTAAACCTTCGGGCGACTTCAACCGCAAGGCGCTGAACCTCCACCACGGCGTGTTGCTGACCGACGAATTCATGGAAGCGGTCCGCAATGGTGACGAGTTCGAACTCAAATCGCCCAAGACCGGCGAAGTGCGCGGCAAGGTCGATGCGCGCTCGTTGTTCCAGAAGCTGGTCGAAACCCGGCTGGCAACCGGCGAGCCGTACATCGTCTTCAACGACACCGTGAACCGCATGATGCCCAAGCATCACCGCGATCTCGGCCTCAAGGTTTCGACATCGAACCTGTGCAGCGAAATCACCTTGCCAACCGGCGTCGACCATCTCGGCAACGATCGCACGGCGGTGTGCTGCCTGTCCTCACTCAACCTTGAAAAATGGGACGAGTGGTCGACCGACAAGCAGTTCATCGAAGACGTCATGCGCTTCCTCGACAACGTCCTGCAGGACTATATCGACCGCGCGCCGGACGAAATGGCACGCGCGAAATACAGCGCCGATCGCGAACGCAGCGTCGGTCTCGGCGTGATGGGCTTCCATTCCTTCCTGCAGTCGAAGGGGCTGGGCTTTGAAAGCGCGATGGCCAAGGCGATGAACCTGAAGATGTTCAAGCATATCCAGGCCAAGGCATCGGAAGCCTCGATGCTGCTGGCGCAGGAGCGCGGCCCGTGCCCGGATGCCGCCGAAATGGGCGCGATGGAGCGCTTCAGCTGCAAGATGGCGATCGCGCCGACCGCGTCGATCTCGATCATCTGCGGCGGCACCAGCGCCTGCATCGAGCCGATCCCGGCCAACATCTACACCCACAAGACCCTGTCGGGCAGCTTCGTGGTCAAGAACCCGTATCTGGAAAAGCTGCTGCGCGAGAAATCGAAGGATTCCAACAATGTCTGGAACTCGATCCTCGAAAACGGCGGCTCGGTCCAGCATCTCGACTTCCTCACCGACGAGGAAAAGGCGAGCTTCAAGACCAGCTTCGAAATCGACCAGCGCTGGCTGCTCGAATTCGCCGCCGACCGCGCGCCCTATATCGATCAGGCGCAGTCGCTGAACCTGTTCATCCCGGCCGACGTCGACAAGTGGGACCTGATGATGCTGCACTTCCAGGCGTGGGAAAAGGGCATCAAGTCGCTCTATTACCTGCGCTCGAAATCGGTCCAGCGCGCAGGCTTTGCCGGAGGGGTCGAGGCCGACAACACCAAGGACGCGCCGGAGATCGCTTTGAAGGCGGAGCTGGGCGAGCAGCAAACCGATTATGAGGAATGCCTGAGCTGTCAGTAGGGTTCAGTTGATGGAGTTTTTCATGCCCCCGCAAGCGCCAGCTTCGCGGGGGCATTCGTTTTAGAGGCAGCTCTTGAAGGGGGGCGGCGGTGACGATCTACGGAATTCCCATCCTCGTTTATTGGGTCGTCGGAGCGATCGCCGTCATCCTTGGCATAACCTCGATTCTGTTTCCCGATCGCATGGTGCGCGGCATGAGGGCACTCGCGCTGCGACAGCTAAAATGGCTTCGCAGCCCCCGCTACCGGCAGTGGTTGAAGGTCAATGGCTGGCTGTTGCTGGTTCTCGGCGTTCTCACCTTGGTATTGCTGACGATCCTGAGTTCGATCCCGCCAGCCGATCGATAGGCACACCCCCTTTTTACCCGGCCTTAAGCGGTTTCCGCTATGCCGCTGCTCACCATGCGCACCCGGAAGACACCTCGCAAAGCCCTCAATGTGCCGGGCCGGTACTTCACCGGTTTAGGCGAACCTGTGGACGTAACGCTGAGCGACCTGTCCGAAGGCGGATGCCGGTTTCCGATCGGCAACCAGAAGCTCAATATCGGCGCGCCGATGCAGATCTATGTCGCGAGCTCGGGCCCGCATCGCGCATCGGTGCGCTGGATCGATGACGGCCAGGCAGGCGTGACCTTCGCTTCGCCGCTTGAAACCGAACAGTTCGAGAAGTTTCAGGTCAGCCACGTCCCCGACAGTTCGATCGACGATACGCCGGGCGACTTTGAAATCGTGCCCAATGCCTTGCCGCAGCGTTACTGCTGAACGGATTGGCGCGTCGCAACGAAGGCGCTAGGTTCGCAGCATGACGCTCGGCACGCTCCTCCCGCTGATACTGATCCTCCTCGCATTCACCGAAGTGCCGCTGTTCCTGAAGTGGTACAGCGATGGGAAAATCGCGAAGGGCGCTGCCTATTCGATGATGGCCCTTTCGCTCGTCCTGCCCATTGCAGCCTATGTGGTGCTGACTTTCATCGTCCCCGAACTGGGCGAGAAGCCGGTTCTGTGACATAAAGCCCTTGGGATCGTTCGCGCTTCGGCGCGCTGGACGGGAGACATTGCAATGCAGCCACCGATCTGGATCGGAATTATCGGCACGCTAGTGGCCGGGGCGTTTCTGCTGAATGGCCTGCGCTTGGTGCGCGGTCCGCAGGGTCACGCGGCCAATGCCGGTGCACTGCATATCGCCATGGCCGCAACCTTCCTGCCCGTGATGTGGGTCGTCATCCTGTTTGCGGTCAGGACATGAGCGCGGCCCTCAGGATTGCTTTTGCCGCATCGCTTGCAGTGCTGCTGTCGGCCTGCGCCAGCCAGATCGACGCCGGCATTGCGCAAGGCGAGGACGTACCCGGATTCTGGTGGGGCCTGTGGCACGGCTTCATCTTTCCGTGGAGCTGGATCGGCTCGCTATTCAATCCCGATATCGCGGTTTACGCCGTGCCGAACACCGGCGGATGGTACGATTTCGGCTTCTTCCTGGGCATCACCGTGCTGGGCGGCGGAAGCTTCTTCGGATCGAAAAAGCGCCGCGACTGACGCGCGAGCGGATTATTTGCGCGCGAGCTGCCGCTGAAGTTCGGCGCGCTGCTGTTCCAGAGCGCGGGTCTCCGCCGTGCAGCGCGCGGCATGCATTGCGAACCGCGCAATCAGCTCTTGTTCGTAATCGCGATCGTTGAAGAGTTTGTCGATCTTCTTGAGAATTTCCGCGCGGTCCTTGGCGTTCTTGCCGATGCCTTTCTCCCGCATCTCGGCTTCGAGGTAGTTTTCCTTGCCCTGCAATGCCGCTCCGAGCCGGTTGCGCTGCGCGAGATTGGTGTTGGGATTGCGGATCGCATGGACCATGCCTTGCATGTTCATGCCGAGCGCTTTCATCCCGCCCAGCACTTGCGCTTGCCCGAAATCGGGGACGCCTTTGCTGCCGCGCATCTTGCTCATCCCCTCGACTGCCCAGCCCATCAGGGTCGTGACGCGGTCGAGCACGTCTTCGGCGGTATCCGCGCTCGGCAGGTCGGCGGTTTCGTCATTGGCGACGCCGAGATTGCCCTGGCTGTCGACCGTGGCGATGGTGTGATCCTGCGCGAGGTCCTGAGCAGCGGCCCAGATCCTGTCGTTGATTGCCTTCAATTGCGAGGCCGCGCGTCCGCCATCATCATCGAGCATCTTGAGCTTCTGTCCGGCCTCGATCGCCTCCGCCCATTTGGCCAATTCGGCTTTGGCGGATTCCTCTTCTCGCTTGCATTTCTGCTTCTGTCGCTTGATCCGGTCCTTGAGCCGATCGAGCGCCTGCTTGGCGGCCTTCATCTCCGCCTTGTTTGAAGCCCGAACTGCATCGGCGGCGGAGGATCGGGCCTTGTCGAGATCCTCTTGTGCCGCCTCAACCGCGTCCGCCTGCCCTCCGCAGATCTTGATCTGGTCCTTTACCTTCTGGTGCGCGGTCTTGGCGGCAGCGGCGGCGGTCTTTTCCCTGGCCTTTGCTGTGGCGGCGTCGTTCCTGGCTTTCTCCGCCGCAGCCTTGCGCTGTTCATGGCTCTGGCTGATCGCAGTGTGTTCGCGCAGTGCATCGAAATGTTCCTGCTGGAATCGATCGACCTGTTCCTGCGCCCTCTGATAGCGGCCCGAACCGGTTCCATCTTCCTTCTCGACCGCGTTGCGATAGCGCACAGCGACTTGCACCGCGCGCCCGGTGTCGTCGATCTTTTTCAACGCCCTGCGGTTGTCTTTCTCGAAGTCCTTGAGCGATCTGTCGGCCGCCTTGGAGGCTCCTTCTGCGTTGCGTGCGTCCTGCTTTGCTGTGTCGGCGGCGCTTTGCGCGGCGGCCGCTTCCGCTTTCAATCGCGCGAGCTTGCGTTCGCAATCCGATTTTGCCCGCTGGGCGTTGGCCAAGCGTTCCTGCGCCGCCTCGCCGCGTGCTTCCGCCTGTCGCAATCCGGCTCGCGCCTTGTCGAGTTCCTTCCTGTCGCCGCTCTTGAGAACCCGGACATTCTCGTCGCTCACCGGCTCGACGAGCCGCACCGTCACCGGCTGGCGCGGCACCATGCCGGCATAGGGGTTCACATCCTCGAAATCCTGCGGACCTTCCACGGACGGGTCCTGAACGGTGATCTTGAGCACCACGTCCTGGCCCTGCTCGTTACATCCGGCAAAAACATACCAGCCACACGTGATGCAGCGTGAGGTTACCCGGCCATAATGGATGCCCGGCTGGGTGTACTGGAAATCGAGCGTGGCGTTGATCGACTTGCTTTGACCGGGTCCGAGACCGCGCACGATCAATGGCCCGTCGGCGGTAAGAAAAGGCATGTTGTCGAGCTGGAACTCGAAGTCCTGCGGCTTCTCGCAATTGAGATTCTGCGCGGTCAGGATGAGATCGTACTGTTCGCCCGCTTGTTTTACGCCAAGGTCGCGCACCGCGATAACGTCCTGCGTCATCGCTGCACTGCCGAACAGCGCGACAGCCAGCGCCGAATAGCGGATGGCCCCCATGCCTTTCCTCCCTGTCCCGTGTGGACATCTATCAGAATTGGGCGGGTTTCAGAAATTCGGTGGTGCGTGCGCGAGCGGCAATTCCGGGTTTTGCAAGCGGCCTCAAGGGGTTCGGCAATGCGCCAGATCCGGCCCTGCAGATCCCTCCGGTCGCCGTTCCGACGTTCCCAAGTCGGTGTTCGGCAGGCCCACGAGGGCCGAGTCGCGGCTCGCCGGATCGACCCGCTCTCAGAAGCCCATAACGCTCCAATACCAGGCGTAGAATCCGATCCAGGCCAGCGCGAACGCCGTCCAGACGGGCCGGGCGCCAAATCGGCCGACCAGCTTCGGTCCGGCCGCCCCAGCAATCACCGCGACCAGTGCGAAACGCGGCAAGCGCGCAGCCACCGAAAGACAAAGGAAAGCAAACCAACCCGTCCCTTCGATCGCTCCGGCGGCGAAGGCATAAAGCTTGTAAGGAATGCCGGAGAAGGACCCTGCGACCATCGCCAGTGAACCGTCGGATCGCCATTGCCCGACCGTCGCGTCGATCAGATCGACCGATATGCCCGGCACAACGTCCAGTATGGCGCGCGCGTTGGCAGGATCTTGCGCCGCCCAGTGGAAGATCACGAGCCCGCCCAATGCTGCGACGATCGCCGCCGCCAGTGCTCCGGCCAGCGCCTTGCGCCAACCCGCCTTGATGCCCAGCGCCATGATCGGAACGTCTGCGACAACGAAGAAGACGATCGCTTCGGCCAAAGCCCAGACTGCAATGAGGGCCAGCAGCATGGATCGTTCCTAGAGCGCAAAGAAGTAGTTGGTGAGGTGGAAGAACACCGGCGCGGCAAAGCTCACCGAATCCATCCGGTCGAGCGCCCCGCCATGGCCTTCGATCATCGTGCCCCAGTCCTTCGCGCCGAGCGAGCGCTTGACTGCAGACAGCACCAGTCCTCCGGCAAACCCGGCAAACACGATCGTCAGCGCCAGGAGGCCGGCTTCGAGCGGCGAGAACGGCGTGATCCAGAATAAGCTGGCACCGATGGCCGATGCCGAAAGACCACCCCCGATCAACCCTTCCCAAGTCTTGGCCGGAGAGACGCGCGGCGCAACCTTGTGCTTTCCGAACAGCTTGCCGAAGACATATTGCAGCACGTCCGACAGCTGGACCACCGCGATCAGGAAGAACAGCAGCAGGAAGTTTTCCTCGAAGCCCGGAATGTCGAGCAGCAACAGAGCGGGGGCATGGCTGATGCAGAAGACGTTGAGCATCAACGCCCACTGGATCCGGGAAGAGCGGGTTAGGAATTCCTCCGTCTCTCCCTTCAGCACGGCGAGCAGCGGCAGCAGCAGGAACGCCCAAACCGGGATCAGGATCGCAAACAGGCTCTGCCAATCCGTCCAGATCAGCCAGTATTGCAGCGGAATGAAGAGATAGAAGGCGGCGACGGTGGCGCCGTGATCTTCCGCTCGCGTCGGCGTGATCGAAAGGAATTCGCGCAGGCAATAGAAACTGGTGAGCGCGAACAGCACTATCGTAACGCCGGACCCGAAATAGAAAGCGACCGCGAAGATCGCGATCATCATCCACCACGCCTTGATCCGTGCGTTGAGGTTGGAAACGGTTGCGATGCCGTTCTCGCTTTTCACTCGCCGCGACAGGACGAACCCGACGATTGAAGCGAAGGCCAGCAGCGCGAACACACCGCCGAACAGGGTGACCATGGTCGGGTTCATTCCTGTTCTCCCGAAAGTTCGATTACGGCTCCGCGGGCGCGGGCCAGGAATTCCGCTTTGTCTTCGCCTACTTCAAGCGCGATCGGCGCGCCGTAATGTGCGACGCAGCTTATCGGGGCGGGCACGAAGGCGCCCTTGGGGAAGGCGCGGGCCAGGTTTGTGAGGTAGACGGGAACAAGCTCGACGTCCGGGAAGCCCTTGGCGAGGTGATACAACCCTGCCTTGAACTCGCCCGGTAGCGGCTCCATCCGCCGCGTGCCTTCGGGAAAGATGATAAGCGAGCCGCCCGCTTCCAGGGCGTCGCGCAAGGGCGCTAACGGGTCTTTGCTCTTCGCCCGCTCGACCAGCACCGCGTTGAGCACCTTCAGCGCGATGAAGCGTTGCAGTGCGCCCTTGCCCCAATAGTCCGCGGCCGCAACCGGATGCGTCGTTTCGCGCAGATGCGCGGGGAGCGCGGCCCACATGATGATCGTATCGAGGTGGCTGGCGTGATTGGCGAAATAGATCCGCTGCGCACCGACTGGCTCGACGCCTCGCCAGCGACCGTGTCCGCCGACAAGGAAACGGGTCAGCAGAACGATCGCTTCGCCGACAATTCGTGCGATCATGCCGCCGCATCCTTGGATTCGCTCGCTCGCTGTTTCAGTAGCCGGGCGATCCGGACGGTCCGTATGACGCACGTCAGGGCGGAGCCGACAATGATGATCCACAATGCGCCTAAAAGAAGCGGCGGCCCAGAAAATACGAAGCTTCCAATTACGGGCGCGGAATAGAACATGCAGCCGATCGCCCCAACGGTCAGCACGAACATGCGGTGCTGCTTCGCCAGCGGGCCGACGAAGTCCTGGGGAAAGCCGAGCGCGCCGCCGGTTGCGCGAAGGTAAGCCGTTCCGAAAGCGAGGATCGTTGCGCCGTATCCCAGTTCCGGAATTCCCGCGGCATATCCTGCGGCCACAAGCAGCAGGGCGTCCTCGATCCGATCGGGTACTTCGTTGTAGAGCGCACCGGTCGGGCTCGATTTCCCGCCTTCGACCGCGATCATTCCGTCGAGCATGTTGGCCAGCAGCCGCAGCTGGATACCGATCGCCGCTCCGAGCCACAGCCACGCATTGCCGGGCGCCGCGATGAAACACCATGCGCCAAGAGCTGCGAAACCGATACCGATGGTCGAAACCGCGTTGGGCGTGAGTCCCGTCGCGCCCAGCGCTTTCGCCAGCGCGCCGGCCCAGCTCGCCCCGCGCGTCTTGAGCGGACGCCTGTTTTCGACTGTCATGAAATGCGATCCCCCTGCCATGGTCGGCCAAATGCCAATCTAGCTCGTTTCGATCATGGTGCGAGAGAAAATCCGTCCGGGCTTGCCGTCAGGCCCGCAGCTTTGCGCTCTCCGGTCCCAATTCGATAGCTTCGACCCGGTTTCTGCCTGCGCGCTTGGCGTTGTAGAGCGCAGCGTCGGCGGTCTTGATGAGGTGTTGCCGGTTCACGTCTCCGTCAAACTCGGACAGGGCGATCCCGATCGACGTCGTCACGATCGAGCGGCCCGACGGGGCAACCGGCACCAGCATGGTCGAGATCCGTTGTCGGATCTCCTCCGCGACGCGGGCGACCGCGCCCGGCGTCTCTTCGCACAGGGTCGCGACGAATTCTTCTCCGCCATAGCGGGCCACCACGCCGTCTTCGCGTTCGATGATCGAAGCGAGCTCGTGCCCGACGATCCGCAGACACTCGTCGCCGGACGTATGGCCGTAAGTGTCGTTGAACGCCTTGAAGTGATCGAGGTCGATCATCAGCATCGCGATGCGGGATGGGGGGACGTCGGTGGCCAGACTTTTGTGCGCCCGCTGCTCGATCAGCTCATCGAACACACGGTCGAAGCAGCGACGGTTGGCAAGGCCGGTCAGGTGGTCGCGATCGGACAGCGCTTGCAGCCGCTCGTTCGCTGCACGCAATTCGTGCGACGTCGTTTCGGCACGCAGGTTGAGCAGGAAGTTGCGTTGGCGCAGGCGCTCGAACCGCAGCGCGATCGGCAGGGTCGAGAACGCCACCACGGTCAGCAAGACGACATATTCGAGATAGGCGACCAGCGGGAACGGCGAACTCAAAACCAGCGTCGCGATCGCCGTAAGGATCAAGGTGCAATCGAACACAAACAGCCCGCGCATGGTGAATGGCATCACGATGTTGGCCAGACCGACGATCAGCGGCATTGCCGAGAGGTATTTCGCGGTGTCTTCGGGCATGGCGGTTACCGCCAGGACGACGAGCACGGCGATAAAGGCGCTGGGTGCGGCCGTCAGGCAGATCTTGGTCAGGAGAGTCCATCGGCGCGAAGCGGCGTATAGGCCGAGCAACGTTATCGGGCAGACCGCCAGCACGCGGTAGACGAACCCGTCCTGGGCAACCGAAGGCGCGATCAGGTAGTCGATCGCGATGGTGGCGAGGCAGGAGAGCAGCCCGAGCATGAACAGGAAATGCTGTTCCTGGTAGAAACGCTGGGTGGCGGTATCGCTGTAGCGTTGGGCGATCGCGTCGGGCCAGTCGCGCCAGGAATCGCCTCGTTCGAGGATGGCGTCGACGCGATCCGACGCAAAGGATGGGTCGCCGTCGCCTGCCACGCGGCCCGCTTTGCCGAGCCCCTCGGTCCGCTCTCCCAGCGCAGCCGCTTCGCTCGGCGCAAAGTTGTCCATCACCCCCATGGATTCGGGCATAACGCGGCATGTTTAATCGACCGTTAGCCGCGCTCGAAAACCCTCTCTGCTTTGCCAAAGCCCGTGCAATCGGGCACACTTGCATGGCGCACACGTTAATTCGTTGAATGCGCTGCAAGAGGGCCAAGGGCGGCCTCCGTTCGACTCGGAAAAAGCACGGTTTATCCCCGTCGAATCATCCCCCCTTGCCTTCGAATCCGGGCTCTGATTCCCTATATGGGTAAGCCAACCCGCAAAGAGGAAAACACAAGATGTCGTTGCTCGAAGCCCGCAATACCTACAAGCCGTTCGAATATCCGTGGGCCTACGAGTTCTGGAAACGCCAGCAGCAGATCCACTGGATGCCCGAGGAAGTGCCGCTGGGCGAGGATTGCCGCGACTGGGCGCAGAACATCACCGAGCATGAGCGCAATCTGCTCACCCAGATCTTCCGATTCTTCACCCAGGCCGATGTCGAAGTGCAGGATTGCTACCACGACAAATATGGCCGCGTGTTCAAGCCGACCGAGATCAAGATGATGCTCGCCGCCTTCTCCAACATGGAGACGGTGCATATCGCGGCCTACAGCCACCTGCTCGACACGATCGGCATGCCCGAAAGCGAATACAGCGCCTTCCTCGAGTATGAGGAAATGGCCGACAAGCACAATTACATGCACCAGTTCAGCGTCGACACCGACGAGGATATCGCGCGCACGCTCGCCATGTTCGGCG
>JASJDE010000065.1 GCA_030065195.1 Erythrobacter sp.
AATGGCAACGCGCATGCTTATCGATGCGCGCCACTCGGAAGAGACCCGGGTGGCGGTGCTCAAAGGCAACCGGATTGAGGAATTCGATTTCGAATCTGCTGAACACAAGCAGATCAAAGGCAATATCTATCTTGCAAAGGTAACCAGGGTCGAACCGTCGCTGCAGGCGGCGTTCGTGGATTTCGGCGGTAACCGCCACGGCTTCCTCGCTTTCAACGAAATCCACCCGGATTATTACCAGATCCCGCAGGAAGACCGTGAAAGGCTGCTCGCCGAAGAGGCCGAGGCGGCTGAGGAAGAAGCGCGCCTGCGCGCCGAAGAAGAGGAAGAAGGCATCTCACCCGGCGACGAATACGACGCCGAAGACGAAAGCGCCGAAGCGCTTGCAGAAGACCTCGCCGAAGACGGGCTCGAGGAAATCGACACCTCCGAAAAGGACAAGGTCGCAACCATCGAAGACGGGGAATCCGACGACGACGATAGCGACGAAGAGGACGACGAGTCCGACGAGGATGAAGAGTCGGAGGATGAGGAATCCGAAGACGGCGATTCTGAAGAGGCTTCCGAAGAGGAAAGCGAAGACAAGCCGCGCCGCGGACGTGGCCGTCGCGGCCGTCGCCGTCAGGGTGGCAAAGGCGGGAAAGGCCGCAGCCGCGCCAAGGAAGTCGACGAAGTTCGCGCCAAGCGCATGGCACTACGCCGTCGCTACAAGATCCAGGACGTCATCCAGCGTCGCCAGGTGCTTCTCGTACAGGTCGTGAAGGAAGAACGCGGCAACAAGGGCGCTGCCCTCACCACCTATCTCAGCCTTGCCGGGCGTTACACCGTGCTGATGCCGAACAGCTCGCATGGCGGCGGTATCAGTCGCAAGATCAACTCCACCAGCGACCGCAAGCGGCTGAAGCAGGTCGTCGCCGACCTCAAGCTGCCCAAATCGATGGGGCTGATCGTGCGGACCGCCGGGCTCAGCCGCACCAAGACCGAGATCAAGCGCGATTTCGACTATCTCGCAAGGTTGTGGGACGACATTCGCCAGACCACCCTGTCCTCGACCGCGCCCTCTTTGGTGCATTCGGACAGCGATCTGATCAAACGCGCGATCCGCGACATCTACAATCGCGAAATCGAGGAAGTGATCGTCGAAGGCGAGGATGGCTACAAGCTCGCCAAAGGCTTCATGAAGATGCTGATGCCCAGCCACGCGAGGCGGGTGAAAGCCTATTCGGATCCGGTGCCACTGTTCCAGCGCTATGGCGCGGAGGATCAGCTTCGCGCGATGTACGATCCTATGGTGCAGCTCAAATCGGGCGGATACCTGATCATCAACCCGACCGAAGCGCTGGTCTCGATCGATATCAACTCCGGTCGATCGACCAAGGAACATGGGATCGAAGCCACCGCGCTTCACACCAACCTAGAGGCTGCGCGCGAAATCGCTCGCCAGCTGCGGTTGCGCGACATGGCAGGCCTTGTCGTCATCGACTTCATCGACATGGAATACAATTCCAATGTCCGCAAAGTCGAAAAGGCGATGAAGGAAGCGCTGAAGACCGACCGGGCACGTATCCAGGTGGGACGCATTTCCGGTTTCGGCCTGATGGAAATGAGCCGCCAGCGGCTTCGGACCGGGGTGCTCGAAGCGACGACGCGGCCCTGCCCGCATTGCGACGGCACCGGCCTGGTTCGCACCGCTTCATCGGCAGGCCTGTCGGCGCTGCGACTGATCGAAGACGAAGCGGCCAAGGGCAAGGGCACCGTCATCAAACTTGCGGCCAGCACCGAGGCGGCCGTCTACCTGCTCAATGAGAAACGCCATGATCTCGTCGAGATCGAGCAACGTTACGGCGTTTCCGTCGAAGTGACGCCCGAAGGCGAGGACGAAGGCGCCAAGATGCAGGTGGCGAGCGCCGGACCCCGTCCGGCAGAGCGACCGAAGTTCGAGCCGATCATCGACGACGAGGAAGATGACGAAGAACTTCCCGAAGATGACTTTGCAGGAGACGAGGACGACGCGCCGAAAAAGAAGAAGCGCAGGCGTCGCCGTGGCGGACGGGGTCGCAACAAGAAACGGCAGGACGAGGGGGCGGAGAGTGCTTCCGAGGACGAAGATTCCGAGCAATCCTCCGACGAAGATAGCGAAGCGACAGCAACCGAAGATGGCGAAGACGAGGCTCCCAAGAAGAAGCGCCGTCGCCGTGGCGGCCGGGGTCGGCGTCGCAAGCAGACCGATGGCGATGAGGCTGACGTGAGCGAAGGCGCGGAACAGGCGGATGCCGATACCGCGCCAACCGAAGGTGAAGTCGAGGCGCCGGTCGAACAGGGCGCTGGCGAGGAGGAGGAAACCGCGGTTGTGGAAGAGACCGCCAAGCCCAAGCGCAAGCGCGCGCCGCGCAAGAAAAAAACCGAGGAAACCGAAGCAGAAGCTCCGACCGAGGAGGTTCCTGTCGCGGCTGCCGAAGAGGCACCGGCCGAGAAGCCCAAGCGCAAGCGCACGCCGCGCAAGAAGAAAGTGAACGAAGAGGAAGCTGCGGCGGAATCCGCCAGCGAGGAACCGCAACCGGAAAGCGACGTGGCTCCGGCGCCGGAAGCTCAGTCGGAAGGCGTTGCAGGCGGTGACGGGAAACCGCGCCGCGGATGGTGGCAGCGCACATTCGGCGAGTAGCGAGATCGAGTAAGCCGGGCGGTCTCCACGACCCCCGGCTTACGCTTCCAATTCAAACACCCGGCTTTCTGGCGACGCCCCACTCGTTCCAGCCAGCAAACTTGGGCGCCTTGGGAAGATACCCCTGCCCTAAGGGCTCGACTTCGAATCCCGCCCCTCGAAACGCCGAACCTATTGGCCGTGTCAGGTGGCAACCACCCGCCATCGGTTTCCAATAGGGTTCGATCCGGTCTTGCCATTTGGCGACATTCGCGTCGGGCGCCCTTCCATGTTCGAGGAACAATGCCTGCCCGCCCGGACGCAGGATGCGACGCATTTCGGACAAGACCTTCGCCGGATCTTCCACCGAGCATAGGGTGAATGTGCAAACGACTGTGTCGAAGAACCGATCCGGGAACGGTATTGCCTCTCCCACCCCTTCGCGAATGTCTGCAGGCCAGCCCTTGGCCTTTGCAGCGGCGATTGTGTCTTCAAGCAAGCCTGCATGGGGATCGATCCCGGCGTAGCTGGAGACCGCCGATACATCGTAATATTGTTGGTTGATGCCTCCGCCGCACCCAAGTTCGAAGACGTCACCCTTCGCCAGAGGGATCAAGCCAGCGCGGCGTTTCAGGATCGGTTTCTGGCTGCACGCACAGGTGATGAGGCGCGGCATCAGATGCGCGTCGTACCATTGCTTCAGTCCCATGCGCGGCCTCTCCCCTCGCGCGGCATCGCGAACAGACTAGCCCTGTCGAATCCGAAAGCTACGGTTTTTTGAAACGCGGCTGCGCGCTATGCCGTTTTGACGAGCGAATGTTGCAACGCTGCCGCAATTCGCTGCATATCGCTCGCGAGCTCTTCGGACACTTCGGCGTCAATCGATCCTGCCCATTGGCTCAATTGCGGCATGCTCAGCCCCACTCGCAACGTGCCGCCCCACCCTTCTTCAACCCGGACGCATTTGACCGGCTGACCCAAGCGAATGCCGTCAAGCGCCATTTGCCTGTGAACTCGTTGGGCATCGTCGAAAGTCCGCATGCCGGGCAGCGAACTGACGTCGAGAGTCGCCAAAGTGCGCATTTCGATCACGCAATCGTCGATGCGGCCGCCGGATCCGGGAAGGATCCTCTCGATTCCCAGAGGTTTCACCAAGTCGCGGGTGAGAGCCGCTTCGAAAGCTTTGATCATGGTCTCGATACGGTCCATCGGGACGGCCTGGAAACGTTCGAGCTCGAACACCGCCGCTTCTAGCCGCAGTGCAAGCGACACATTTGCGCTATCGGGCAAGACCTCCGATCCCGTCCAGGAATCCGGCCATTCCGCCTTGCGAAAGATCGTTGCAAATCCCTGCGGCAGCGGCTGAGCACGCTCGATCATGTCCGTTGGCAGCAGTGCCCAGCCATTGAAAGGCGGGGCTCCCATGAATTTGGAGCCCGTCATCAGGACGATACAACCGCTAGCGAGGTAATATCCGATCGCCTCGCTCGTTATCCGCGCTTGGCATGCATCCACGACGAACGTCGCTTCGTCACCGTGTTCCGCAATGAGCGCATCCAAGTCTTGCCGATTTGGCAGGACCAGCCCGGTTTTCGACCCATGAACGCAATGGACCAGGCTGTGCTGTCCTGCCTTGCGCGCCAGCTCGATCTCGACCTTCATGGCGGCCGCGATCTCCTGACTCGAACACGCTCTGCCTTCCGGGCAACGCACCGGGATGTCGACGAGGCTCACAGGGCCTATGCCGGCGACATCGCTTGCAGGCTCGACCGGACCATCCACAGCCGTTTCCCGCGCGAAATAGCGTCCGTGCGCCGAATGGATGCAGCCGCTGCCGATCTCGTCCGCGCCGAGCAGGATGTTGTGAACGCCGCCTTGTGCACGTCCACGCACGGCGGCGAGCGCGACGTATTCGAGGTCGGTCCCCGATGGTGCAAAGACCATTTCGGTCTCATCGTCCAGCTCGTAGGCGCCCAGGATCCGATGTTTCAGTCGGCGCAGCCAGTCTGCATAGCTGTCCCCTTTCCCGTTCGCCTGCACATCGAGCAAATGGTCGAAGGCGGCCGGCGAGATATCGCTCACCGTGGAGGACGAATAGGCGAGGACGTCGCGCGGGAACGGCGCCGAGAGATACTTGTTCAGGCCATTGCCCGGATCGAGCGTAATCCGCGAATCACCGCCCTGCGCAAGCAGCGTAACCAGCGCCTGCGCCGCGGTACTCCCGGCAATGTCGCCAAGAGGGCGATTAAGGGTTGGTCGTGGAATAGCCTGCAATCCCGTCTTGATTGTGCGATCCATCTAATGTGGCTGGCGTCGCTCTAGAGGATGGAGCATCGCAGAAAAAGCGCAAAAATGGCTCTGGCGCGCAACCAAGCCTGCGCCTAAAGCGCGCGCCACAGACAACTCGGTCTAAACGGGTGACCCATGACTCAGGCTCCAACTCCCCTACGCATTCCCGAAGAGGCGAAACGGCGTCTCAACATCCTGTTCCTCGCCAAGAATGCGCTGTGGGAGGGTGAAATACACCCTGAAGACGGCAACCACGCCGTCTATCATCGCGAAATGCGCGAAGTCCTCGAAGGGCTGGGCCTGAAGCTGACGATTACGCAGACGCACGATATCCTGTTCGATCCGCCGAACAATATCGATTTCGTCTTCCCGCTGCTCAATCGCGCCGGGTTCTTCAATTCGGAAATGCTGGTGCCATTGCTGTGCGAACGCGCGGGCATACCCTATCTCGGGGCCAACCCGATCCTGCGCGGCCTTTCCGACGACAAGCATCTTGCGAAACGCGCGGCCGTCGATGCGGGCGTGCCGACGGCCCCATGGGCGTGTTACCGCAAGGGTGCCCCGGTTACGCCCGACAAATTGCCGCAAGCAGCACGCT
The DNA here is from genome assembly GCA_030065195.1 of Erythrobacter sp. GTDB lineage: Bacteria > Pseudomonadota > Alphaproteobacteria > Sphingomonadales > Sphingomonadaceae > Erythrobacter. The sequence goes on from JASJDE010000065.1 coordinate 5,529, forward strand.
ATGTGATCAAGCCCAACAATTCGTCGGCCAGTTGGGGCGTCGAAGATGCGCACGACTGGGACGGCGTGCAAGCTGCGGTAGAACGCATTCACTACGATCCCGCCAATGGCGGCCAGGACGCGATTGTCGAACCCTTCCTGACGGGTAGCGACGTCGAAGTGCCGGTGGTCACCATCGATGGCGAGCCGCAGGTCATGCCGATGCTGATCTTCCGCCAGGCCGATCCTTCGCATCTGCGAACCTATTACGAGAAGCGCGACCTGGTCGATCGCAGCCAGAAATACTCGCTCGACCCGTTCGAAAACTCGAACCTCGTGGATCGCATAGCCGACCTCACCCGCAAGACCTGGGAAGAGTATCGCCCGTTCGACTACGGCCGGTTCGAATTCCGGGTCAACGAAGAAACGGGCGATGTGCAATTCCTCGAGCTCAACCTGAACTGCAATCTGTGGTCGCAAAAGGTGTTCGGTCGATCGGCAGTCATGGCCGGGTGGACCCAGGAAGACCTGATCGAGACGATCGTTGCCGAGGGATTGCGGCGTCACGGGTTGATCTGACCGGATTCGAGTCGAACATCGACATCCGGATCCCTCATTTTCCAGACCCGCAAGGCTGGTGTCGTTCGCAAGGTCGAGCTTGCGCGACAAAGTAATTCCAACCCACAGGAATAACGTCGACTTAATACCTTGCGACTAGTCCATAGAAAACATGCCGTTCTTAGGAGTTTTCTTGTGACCAAGTTGGTGAAGTCTTCCGATTTCGAAAGTGGAATCCCCCTCAAGGAAAATGTCGGGTTCTTCTATCCGACATACAACAAGCAAGAAGTGATTCCTCCGGCGCAGTCGCCGGAACAGCTTTCCGGTTGGCTTTCGTCCTACCATCCGGAGTACCATCTCAACGCCTGGTGTTTCTACGGCTACCTGAAGCCGGAGAACGAAGCGGGCCCCATCTCCTTCTCCCTGAACCAGCAGGTCTTCCTTCCCACCCCCGTAGGCAATCCGGGGCTTTCGCCCAACTGGAAGAAGGACCTGTTCGAACTCCTTGTAGACCCGGTCCTTCGCTCGCTCGAGCATCGCGGGCGGTTTGCCGAGTCGTCTATCGCCTTCAACGCCCCATACTTTGCGAGTGCGACGACCGACGCACCGGGCGAAGCCTATGGCTGGGTCACCGGCGGCATGATGAACTTTTCGGACCAGGCGACTTTCAGCGTTACGCAGACGCCCTTTGCAGCCACCACGCACGATTTCGCCTCGCTGGAGGTCGACGGAGACAATCAATCCGTCGCCCAGCGGCAGTCGCTGATCTCCCTATCGCTTGTCCATGGAGAGTTCGGTCAGAAGGGCGCGCAGTACATGCTGACGTCCGATGCCAATACCTGCCAGAACATTCGTCAGGCCGAGACCGGCAATTCTTCCGGATTTGGCGCGCCCTACAACACGCCGGAAAACGGGCGTCTGCGGGCCAGCGTGCTGGTGGAGGACCGGTTCGGCATCATCAGCCAGGGCAACTCGTCCGCTGCGTTTGCGCCCCAATTCGTCGGCAAGGAAGTGCAAGACAGGGTTATCGCAGAGTATGGCGGCAGCCTGAACCGCTACTTGCGCGCCACACAGGACCCGATGCTGGGCTTCGGCGTCTACAGCTACTCCATTCCGTTTCTCGCCGTGCGTTCGTTCGAGCTCGAATATTTTCGCGACAAGCAGCTGGTGAAGAGCATCAAGGGCAAAGGCGGCAACCTTTGGACGGACTTGATCTTCGGCACCACGGACGCGGATATGGTCACCCAATCGGCCAAGCTTCCCGTGCCGGCGGCACAGGCAAAGCCCCGCGCGAAATGGGTGTTCTTCGCCATTCCGCTGACCGAATACGGGATCAGCATCACAACCACCCAGTTCATCGTCTATCAGGACCGTCCGGACGGCAAACCGAGCGCCGCGCAATATTACACATGGGCCAATGTCGTCGCCGCCGATGGACCCGACGCAAATCCCCGTAACTCCAACGGCTCTTTCGTACCGACCTCGATGTTGATGCAGGATCAGGCTGCCATGCGCACAGCTTGCGAAGGGACTGCTCCCTGGACGAGCCCTAATGGCAACCAGAACACATACAACACACACTTTGCCTTGAAGTTCGACGGATTCGAAAATGCACCGGACCTTGCGGTTGACCTTGAGCTGGTGGCCGCCTGGGACAACCAGGAGGTCTTCATTGCCGAAGACGGGAACGTGATTGGCAAATATGAAGGCATGTTCAAAGTCACGGGCGCCATCAAAGGCCTGCCGGGACATGCGGGCACGCTCTTCATCGAAGAGGACGACGAGCAGATCGCGTGGGGCGAAATCGCTCCAGCTGCCGAGAACAACTGATAAACAACACTTCGGTGGATCGTCGCTGGAGCGGTTGACCTTCAGGGTTCACCGCTCCGGGCTTCACAATTCTATTGGGTTGACCCAGCCGACAATCCTGGGATCCCGGCAAGTCCGCTCTTGCCGGGCTGCCAGGCTTTCCCCGACACTGGCGGGTAAGCCTCGGCGTGGAACAGTCTGGCACTCATCGCAAGAATTGCGACGAACACCCACAAAAGCGGATTTGTCTCAGGCCGAGAAAGGCGGAGTTTCAGGCAGCATGCTATTCGGAATGCCGACACCGGTGAGAGCGGTTCGGATTGCCCCCCAAAGGACGTTGGCGACTGCGTTCCATGCTTTTTCGATCGTAATGATCGTGTGCATCGCGATCGACCGAACAAACCCTTCCGTGTTGGTCTTCAGGTTCTCGACAAAGAACTCGTACAATTCGTCGTCATCCTTCAGCGAACCTGTCGTGCGCGAAGTCGCGATCCATGCGGTTTGCTTCGCGAGCAGCCTGCCTTGTGAGTCGATGAAACCCTGGATGCTGGAAAGATCATCGCCGATCTCTTCTTTCAGGGCAGCGACGACGGAGCCGAGGATCTCTTCAAAGTTCACGTTACCCTCCTATCGCTCAAGCGCCCGTTCGACGAAGAGTGCCTGCTGGATCGCGGTCGTGAAACCCGTCTCGAAACCAGTCACCAGGTCGTCGGACAATCCATTGTCCTTGTGCGTTCGTTGCATTGTCTCGAGGACATCGATGGCCGACCCAATTTGTCTGGGCGAAGCATTCACACATGCCGAAGCGTCGTCTTCGGCATCGCATAACTGGCTGACAAATTTGATCTTTTTCAAGCGCTTGGCCAGAGGCGGTATTTGCCTCGTCTCTGCTCTTTGCTGCATGGCCTTAAGCTTGCCGACCGTTTCGGAGTAGTCATCCTTGTAAGTAGAATATTCCGACTTCGTCGAACCTCCGCCAAGAGCGGAGAACAGGGTCAATGCCTTTTCATTTGCCGTATCCAGTCCAGACACGAGTTCCTTGTCGTATGATGGAACGAGCTGGATGGTACAGGCCGTCAGGAAAACGGCAGAAAAGACAATCAGGCAGAAATTGCGAACGGAAACAAGTAGGTTCACCCCGCACCCCCTACGAAAAATCGATTATGAACAACTAATTGTCTACAGCGACCAATCGGACTGTCAATTTATTTCAAGATGTCCAGACCGTTCCGACGAAACATTGCCGTTTGTTACGATGATAGCAGTTGGGTCATAGGCAAACACTGCATTACCAGGGCAGAACCTCTCCCTTCCAGTCGAGTACCTGGCCGCTTTGTTCGGGTGCCGCTCCCGCCAGGACGCCAAGCAAGTTCTCTGCCGCCTCGGCTGGCTCAATCAATTGCCCCTCGGGCAAGTTCGACTGGAACGGCTGCGACAGGGCGCTATCCACCGTGCCCGGATGCAAACCCATCACAACGCCCTGTTTGTGCGTCCGCCCGATCTCCAACGCGAAGTTCTTTAACAGCATGTTGAGCGCCGCCTTAGACGCGCGGTAGGAATGCCAGCCCCCAAGGCCATTGTCCGAGATCGAGCCAACCCGTGCGCTCAGCGCCGCGAAGACGAAACGCTTGTTGCGTGGCATGAGCGGGAGGATGTGCTTGGCGATCAGGGCAGGACCGATCGTATTGATTGCGAATACCTCTGCCATCTGCTCCGGCGAAAGCCGCTTATAGGTGCGCTCCGGCCCCGTGCCATCGGGCAAGGTCAGGACACCGCTGCCGACAATTACCCATTCCGGTGGTGCCTCCCGCATCGTATCGACGGCCGCTTGAATCGAGGGCTCGTCCATCAGGTCGAACGCAAAGGGCGAAAATGGCGTACCGTTCGGTTCGAACCCGGCACGCGAACCGGCAAAGATCTTCTCGCACCCTTTTGCAGCCAGCTTCCGGCACAGTGCCTCGCCGATCGAGCCGGTGCTTCCGAACACTGCGGCGCTGCGCGGCCAGCCTCTCGTTTCATTTCCTACGTCGCTCATACGCGATAGAAGGCGGCAATGCCGTGCTTGTTCCTATCCACCCGAATTTTTCATGATCGGCTGACCCGATCAAAATGCACAGTTCCGATCAAACGGAATTTTGGCCCAAGACCGTGTAACACGCGGTCCAAGTGTTGCTCAGCTGCGATGAAGCGAATGCAAAGGTCGACTTTGAATGGGGCTCAACTGCGATCACAAAACGAACAACACACGCCCGCTTGCCTCGCATGGCCAAGCCGTTAGATAGGTCGCAAACCAATACGGGATCCGAAACACACATGGCCACCTTCACCCTCCCTGCAAATTCCAAGATCCGCAACGACGGCAAGGTCCACAAGTCCGAAGGTGGACGGGTGAAGAAGTTCAAGATCTACCGCTACGATCCCGATAGCGGGAAGAACCCCAGCTACGACAAGTTCGAGATCGATCTCGACCAGTGCGGGCCGATGGTTCTCGATGCGCTGTTCAAGATCAAGAACGAAGTCGACCCGACCCTTACGTTCCGACGCTCGTGCCGCGAAGGGATTTGCGGATCCTGCGCGATGAACATGAATGGCAAGAACGGCCTCGCCTGCACGACTGCGATCGAAGACCTCAAGGGCGAAATCCGGATCACCCCGCTGCCACACATGGAGGTGATCAAGGATCTCGTTCCGGACTTCACCCACTTCTATGCGCAATACGCCTCGATCCGTCCTTGGCTGCAAACCGTCTCGACAACCCCATCGGGCAAGGAACGGCTGCAATCGCCCGAACAGCGCGAAAAGCTCGACGGACTTTACGAATGCATCCTGTGTGCGTGCTGTTCGACCTCCTGCCCCAGCTATTGGTGGAACAGCGACAAGTTCCTCGGCCCGGCGATCTTGCTTCAGGCCTATCGCTGGCTGGCCGACAGTCGAGACGAAATGACCGGTGAGCGTCTTGACGACCTGGAAGATCCCTTCCGCCTGTATCGTTGCCACACGATCATGAACTGCGCGAATGTCTGCCCCAAGGGCCTGTCGCCGGCCAAGGCGATCGCAGAAACCAAGAAGATGATGGCCGAACGCGCGATCTGATTGGTGGCATTCAAGGACGACGTTTTCGACCACCTGCCCGACCCGGACAATCCGGGCTGGCATCACTGGAACCTGAAGGACGAAACGCTCTTCAACGGAGCCGTGATGGGCAAGCTCATCACTCGCCGGGAGGGCGACAGATGCCGCTTGCGAATGTTTCCCGAACGCAAGCACGAAAACCTACAGGGGATCATCCACGGAGCGGTGACCTTGAGCCTGATCGATATCTCGCTCTTCACCACCATGCACGTTGTCGGCACGGGCAATGCCGGTCCTTCGGTGACGCTGGAACTCTCGACCCAGTTCATCGGCGGCGGCGATCCGAAAAGACCGCTCGATGCGGTGACCGAAATCATCCGTGAAACGGGCAAGCTTGTCTTCGTGCGCGGCGAAGTGGTGCAGGAGGAGGATTGCGTCGCTGCCTTCAGCGGCATCATCCGCAAGTTCGTGGCCCGGCAGGACGGCTGATGACCGGGCTGCTGGCACGCTACGAACATCTGATCGATTGCGGGCAGTTGCAACCCGATCCCGACCAGCGAAAGGCCGCCATACGGCTCGACGCACTGCAGAAGGAACTCGAAGCCGAACGACCGGGGGGCTTGCTCGCGCAACTCTTCGGAAAGGGTCCGACACGCCCCAGGGGAGTCTACATGTGGGGAGGCGTCGGGCGCGGCAAGTCGATGCTGATGGACCTGTTCCACGACACTTTGGGAATAGCGGAAAAGCGCCGAGTGCACTTCCATGCATTCATGCAAGACGTTCATGCGATGATGCGCGCCTGGCGCAAGGCCGATCCGGGCGATCCGATTCCGAAAGTTGCGCTCGACATCGCGCAGGACGTCCGCTGCCTCGCCTTCGACGAAATGGTGGTCAACAATTCTGCCGATGCGATGATCATGAGCCGGCTGTTCACCCAGCTGATTTGCGAGCAGAACGTTACGGTTGTCACAACCTCGAACCGCCCCCCCCGCGATTTATACAAGGACGGCCTCAATCGTGAGCACTTCCTGCCCTTTATCGACCTGATACAGGTCGAACTGGACGTGATCGGACTGAACGGTCCCACCGATTACAGGCTTGACCGGATCGGGGATCTGGCCACCTGGCACACCCCGCTTGGCGACGCCGCGACGGAGAAGGTCCGAGAAGCCTTCTTCCGCCTGACGGACTTTGCGCCCGAGGATGCGGCCAACGTCCCATCGGAAGAGCTTCCAGTTGGCGGTAGTCGCTCTCTGCATGTCCCCAAGTCATTGAAGGGCGTTGGGGTCTTCAGTTTCAAGCGCCTATGCGGTGAGCCCCGGGGTGCGCCGGACTACCTCGCAATCGCACAGCATTTCCATACGGTCATCATTGTTGGGATCCCGCAGATGGGGCCAACGAGACGCAACGAGGCGGCTCGCTTCGTGACCCTGATCGATGCGCTCTACGAAAACCGCGTGAAGCTGTTCGCAACGGCCGCGGCAGACCCGGACGGACTATACCCTTCCGGCGACGGCAGCTTCGAGTTCGAACGAACGGCTAGCCGCCTCAACGAAATGCAAAGCGATGAATACATGGCGCTCGGCCATGGGCAGGCCCATTAAGCCGCCGCGATACGCTCGGCGACGCGACCTTGCGCAGCGACGAGGCGGCTCATAACCTTGAGATCCTGCTCGCGAAGTTGCAGCGCCGTGTCAGCCCAAAGTTCGGTGATGCGGTTGAGTTCGTCGAGCTCAAGGTTCCAAACCTGCTTGATCGCCCTGCGCGATCCAACGAGGCCGGCATGGCGACGTTCCGACCGTTTTACGAAATCGCGCACAGCGTTGACGCCGTCACCCGGTTCGGCGAGCGCGTGGACGACTCCCATCTCGTACATTTGCTCGGCTGTAAACGTCTCATTCGAAACGATAATGCGGTCGGCCATCGCACTGCCCAGTTTTCGCGAGAGCAAGGCGTGCGCGCCCATGCCTGGGAACAGGCCAAACATGATCTCGGGCAGGCCGAATGTCGCCTGCCGCTCTGCAACGATGTAATCGAACGACAACAGCGCTTCGAATCCACCACCAAGTGCGGCACCCTGGACGAGGCCGACCGTCAGCATGGGAATGTCGAGCGTGCGGATATTCCGGTCCAAAATGGCGCAGCAACGATGGCCGTAATTGACCAAGCCGACGCGATCGCCTTCGCGGATCAGGCGTTGGAACAACGCAAGATCCCCGCCATAGCAAAACACGTCTGGCGAGCGGCTCCCGAGCACCAGATATCGCAGCGGAACCCGGCCGGGACCGAAACCGCTGGCAATCAGCGACTGCCAGGTCTCGAAATCGTCCAGCATCGCGGGCGTGAAACTGGGCCGTCCTTCCGGAGTCATGAATGTCCAGAGGGTTGCCGAGCGATCGTCATAAAGGACATCAAGTTCTTCGAGAGAGAATAGTTCTTGAGGGACTGCGAGATGAAGCGCGCTTTCTGCAAGCAACTCATCTTCGCTTATCAAGGGAATCGCCTTGCTAGCTGAGCTGTCCATCAATCAATTCTCCGATGCGACCCGAAGTCGAGCGAGAACTTTTTGCCCCCGAACGATCTAACAGCCTTTTGGCTCCGTTATGGGGGAAAATAGGCGACAGCCGCGCGGAATAGCAAATGTTAAATTCCCGTTATCGCCCGGGCAGAGTCTCATTTCGGGCCAGAAGTGTCGCCCAAAAGTAACATTATGCTGTCATTTCAATCGGACACTTCCAGTCGGGCAATCGATCGATCCAGCATGAAAAGTTGCCAAAGAATCCGAGAATTGTCGGCTCTTCCCTGAATATGGGACTCGGCGAGTTCTCCCAATGCTTGATTGGAGAAGAATCCTGTCTGCGCCAGGATCGAACTGCTTGCAATCGAGCGGGCCTCTTCAGCCAACGGTCCGCGAAACCACTGGGCGATCGGTGTCACGAAACCCTGTTTCGGACGATACAGGATGTCTTTCGGCAAGTAGCGCTCCATGCACTTCTTCAGGAGGTACTTGCCAGTCGTTCCCTTCACGCGCATCTCTGCAGGCAGCGTGGCGGCGAATTCCACCAATCTGTGGTCGAGTAGCGGCTCGCGAGCTTCGAGGCTCACTGCCATGCTGGTGCGGTCGACCTTTGTCAGAATATCGCCCGGCAGCCAGAATGTCAGATCCGCGTATTGCGCCCTGTCTAGTCCGTTGCGCGCCGGCGCACGCCGCATCACTTCAATGAGCTCGTCTTCGGGTCGAAAACCGCCCAGCGCGGAGATCAGATTGTCGGAGTAGAGCCTGTTTCTGGCAGGCTGTGCCATCACCGACAGGGCTCGGGCATAGCCTTCCTCACCGCTTTCCGCGAGCGACAGGAGGGTGGTTTTCGCCCGCAGCGGGCGCGGAGCCCAGTCTGCTTTCGGCCACAGCCGCCCCAACGTTCCAAACAGCGGTTCGCGGAGCCTTCCGGGCAAAAGGGAACGAACGCGTTCTTCGTTGTGATGAAAGACCTGTCGGCGATATCCGGCAAAGGCTTCGTCCGCGCCATCGCCCGACAGGGCGACAGTAACCTTCTCCCTCGCGAGCTGGCACACCCTCCAAGTTGGCAGGGCAGATGCATCGGCAAAGGGCTCATCGAACATGGCGACAATCTGATCGATCGCACCGAAATCGTCCTGTCCGACGATCCGCGCCTCGTGTGCGGTGCCAAACCGCTCGGCTACTTGCTCTGCATAGCTGGTCTCATCGAGCGACGCGACGTCGAAGCCGATCGAGCAAGTCCGAACGGGATCCGCGCTGGCTTCGCTCATCAGGGCGACCACACTGGACGAATCGACACCACCTGAAAGAAAAGCACCCAATGGAACATCGGCAACCATTCGCGACTGGACGGCATCACGCATCAGGTGAATAAGCTGGGCGGACTGATCCGCTTCGCTTCCGCTCGCCCGGTTCGAAAATTCGATATCCCACCAACGCTTGGGACCGGAGATTGCCTTTCCTTGCTCAAGCAACATGAAGTGCGCGGCAGGCAGCTTTTCGACTCCGGCCAGAATGGAGTGCGTATCGGGAACGTAACCCCAGGTGAGGTACGCATCGAGCGCTTGGGGATCGATGCGCCGGCGCAACGACGGATGAGCAAGCAGTCCCTTCAGTTCGGAAGCAAAGGCGAGACCCCCATCGGACAATCGCGCCATGAATAGGGGCTTCACTCCAAAACGGTCGCGAGCGAGGAGAAGCTGGCGCTTTTCCAGATCGTAAAGCGCAAAGACGAACATCCCATGCAATCGTTCGAGGCAATCCACGCCCCAGCGTTTCCACGCCTCAAGGATGACTTCGGTGTCGCCCTCTGTCTTGAATCGAGCTCCCGTCTTTTCGAGCTCGGCGCGCAGTTCCCGGAAGTTGTAGATCTCGCCATTGAAGACGATCACTGCCCGTTGATCGGCTGAGTGCATTGGCTGAGGCGAGCCTTCAAGGTCGATGATGGAAAGGCGCCGGTGACCCAATCCCACCCCATGATCGGTCCAAACTCCGGCTCCGTCCGGACCGCGATGAGCCATGACGGCGCACATCCGTTCCACCCGGTTCGGATCGACCGGCTTGGGTGTTTCGGCATGAAAGAGTCCAGCGATCCCGCACATTGTGTGGGGCCGCTAGCCGATTGTCGCAGGAGCGACAAATGTTGAGGCTATGCCTGTCGCAAGAACCATCGCGACTAGGATGCCAAAGACTTTGGCAGGCCGAACAGGTGTGACTTCTGCAGCAGCCAGGAATGGCAAACCCTCCACTTCCTCGACCGTCCAACCATAGTCCTCTGGCTCGCGCTCAAAGAAACGCCATGCCCCCGCCAGTACCAAGGCGACTACGACGGCAAAGAATATCCATCCGTAGAAGATATGGTCGAAACCTGCGGCAAATTCGACGCCCTGACTCTGAGCGATGTAGATCGTCCCCCATGCCCGCACACCATTGGCGAGAATTGGGACGATGATCGCGGCTGCCATGAACACGCCCCTGCGCAGCCAGCTATCGAACCGCGTGCAACACACAAGCACGGCGAGCGTCACCATCGCGATGAGGAACTTCACACCGGAACAGGCCTCGGCGACGATGAACAGGCCTACAGGCGTATCGATATAGATGCCGTCAATCACGGCCGGAATGCCGCTCCAAAGGGTCAGGGCAATGGCTATATCGGCCGTGATCATCTGCAAAGGTGGGATGATCTCGTCTCCGAACGGAACCAGAAACGCTGTAAAACAGAGAGGGAGAGCAAGCAGATACGCCGCCCGCAGACCCAAGATCGCAACAATCGCACCCTGCACCGCCCCGACCGCGCCAGCGTGCGCAATCAGGTTGACCTCAGAGATCCGCCCCCCGAGCCACAAGACAAGGCCAGCAAGGATCAATCCCAATCCGGGCATCCAAGGCTTAGGCTCGATCTTCTTCAGTTCGCCAATCTTCACCGTCACAAGCCAACCGACGATAAAGGGTATCAGGAGAATGTGGTTGTAGGTGTCGATATTCCACCACTGATGGAACATCTCGCCCCATTCGCGGGCGGCGACACCGACTAGGGCGAGGACCGATAGTGCGAGCGTCAGCAGCGGCGTGCGCCAAACCTGTGACAGCCGCACGGAAATCGCGCCGCTCTTCAAGGCACCGAGGGTTGATTCAGGCTGCATTGCGAGCCTCTTGCCTGGCAGTTTCGACCAAGCGCTCGATTGGTGAGAGCATCGCTTCCCAAGTGTGCTCGGCTAGCACAAATTTTCGCGCCGCCTTGCCCATCCGACTGGTGGCAGCGCGGTCAGCCCAGAGGGATTCAAAGCGGGAAGCCATGGCTTGCGGATCGGCCTCGGAAACCATCCAGTGGACCCCATCGGTTCCCGCGATTCCGGTTGCCGCTTGCGGAGTGAGCAAAACCGGACGGGCCATCGCCATCGCCTCGAGCACCTTGTTCTGCACACCGCGAGCGATGAGCAAAGGGGCAAGCACGCAATCGGCACCGGAAATGAATGGACGCACATCGGGCACCTCTCCCCAGATCGTAACGCCGGGGGTCATCCGATGCGCCGTCAGAGAAGCCGTCGGATTTCGTCCGACCACATGGAAATGCGCGCCAGCAT
>JASJDE010000066.1 GCA_030065195.1 Erythrobacter sp.
GGGATATGCCAAGCGGCTGGTGCAGGCGCACAAGCTCCATCATGCGACTATCGGCAAGGAAGGTGGGGTGAGCTTCGGTTTCGTAGTCGCCCGCGACCCGCAAGTGCTCAAGGCCGAGCTGAAGGAGCAGCGGGACAAGGGCATCGCCGTTGTGCGCGACAGCGTCGGGGCCTGAACTACAGGTCCATGCGATAGACCGGCAGCTCTCGACCCGGGATCGAACCGGACGGTTCCATGCCGATGCGCTTAAAACCGACTTTTTCGTAGAACGGTACCGCGAACGGATCGGCGGTTACGAGCATCGAGCGTGCTCCTTTGCGCACAGCGGTCGCGATGGCCCAATCGAACAGCTTGCGGCCTAAACCATGACCAATCCGCTCGGGTTCGACGAACAGCTTGTCCAGTTCGGATCCGTCCTCATCGAAAGAGACCTGGGCAATGCCGGCCAACTCGCTGCGATGCACGGCCAACACAACATCGGTGTTTGCTAGGTCCGTTGCTGTTAGCGTCAATGCCTCGCGGCACGCCGCCATGAAAGCCTCGTCGTAGCCCCAATGGGCCTTCGATCGCAGACATAGCGCGCTCGCAGCCGCAAGCTCGCCCGGATCGGGAGGACGAAGGATGGTTTCGTCGGACATGGCAAGGCTCACTCGTTCCGCGTGGCTATCCATCCGCCAACAATCACCAGCACCGCAACAGAGATCCATACCCACGGAAACCCCAAGGTTACCCAGGTGAAGCCCACGCCGGCAGCAATAGTCGCGATCGCTCCGACCTTGGCTTTGCGCGCAATCGCACGGCGCTCGCGCCAATCCTGGATTTGCGGTCCCCAGGTTGGATGTTTGAGGATCTTGCGCTCCCATGCGGGATTGCTGCGAGCAAAACAGAACGCCGCCAGCAGCAGGAACGGGACGGTCGGTACGATCGGCAGTACCGCGCCGATCGCGCCCAGCGCTGTGAACAGCAATCCGGCGGCGAGGTAGAGCCGCCGCATCGCTCAGCTTCTCGGCCCGAAGGACCGCCAGGGCGGAGTCGAAGTCGAAGACGCAGACGTGCAAAGCACACCTGCAAGGCCACTCGCAGCGACGCGGCCTTCAAGCCGCGTGAGCGAGAATATCGCGCCGCCGGATGGTGGTGCGCAAATCATGAAGCCGCGGCGAGGCGGACCGCATGCTCTTTCACCAGCGCGATCATGTTGGGAACGCCTTGCGTGCGGTTGCTGGAAAGCTGGTTCTTGAGATCAAACGGCTCGAGCTTGGCCGTCACGTCGAGGGTCGCGACTTCATCCGCTGCCTTATCCTGGACGGCAGAGATTACCAGCGCGACAATCCCTTTGGTGATAGCGGCATTGCTGTCGGCCAGGAAATGGAGCTTCTCTCCCGCTTCGGTCGGATACACCCACACCGCTGCCGAACAACCGCGCACGAGGGTCGCGTCGGTCTTGAGCGCGTCGGGCATCGGCTCCAACTCGCGGCCCAATTCGATCAGCAACGAATAGCGTTCGTCGCCTTCGAGAAACTCGTATTCTTCCAGTATGTCTTCGAGGGTGCGCATGCGAGGCTATGTAGGTGCGCGCTCGCGAGTGTCGAGCTAAAGTTCGACGCCGCTCGCAATCGCTTCGAGCTTCTTGATGCGCTCCTTGAGATCGGCCAGTTCGATCCGCGCCGCGCCGACACCGGCGCCGCCTTCGATTTCACCACCCTTCAGCTGCTCGGCACGGTCGAGTTCCTGACGCTTCAGGTCGAGCCACCCTTGCCATCCGCGCAGCAGCGCGAACGCCACCACGGTGATACCGACAAGGCAGGTAGCCGCAATGACGAGTGTCGGTTCCAAGACGGTTGCATCGATCATTCGCTCAGATCCTCCTTGCTTGACGGAGTGGGGGTACGAAGGGCTTCGATCTCGGCGGCGATACGGGCGCGTTCGCGGGAATCCAGGGTGTTATTATCGGTCGCTATGCGTTCGAGTACGTGGACCCGATCACGCAACTGTTCGATCTCGCGCCGGGCTTCTTCGATTTCCGCCTGACTTTGACCGTCGTCGCGCGAGATAAAGCTCTCATTGCCGTTTTCGTCGGTGACGATACCTGCGCGCGCCTTTGCAAGCTGGACGACGCCCCAGACAACAATAGCAACGACGACGACGATGGCCCATCCGCTCATTCCTGCGGTTCCTCTGTTTTCGTATCGATACGCAGTTGTTCGATTTCGTCCGACAATAGCTGTCCGCGATCGGTTGCGATGCGCTCAAGGACGCGGAGTCGGTCTTCGATCATGTCCGTCCGGGCCGACAATTCGTTGGTCTGCGCATCGGGCAGCCCCGGATTGCCCGAGCGTAAGGAGCGTTTGTGCTCCAGCACTTTGGCGACGATCGAGTTCACGCTGATGCCGATGATGATCAGCATCACGATGATGCTCGAAAAGATGATGGCAATCTCTGGCATCAGGCAGGCCCCCTTACGCTGGGAATGTCACGCAGCTGATCGATCTCGTCAGCAAGGTCTTGCGAACGGTCGGTTGCGATGCGCTCAAGAACCTGTACGCGCTCCTCAAGACTGCCCTTGGCATTCGACGGGGTTGCGTTCCTGGTTTTGTTGCGGCGGAGGCGGAACGCTGCAAACACCGTCCCACCTGCCAGCAGAGCCGCGACCGCCGCGATCTGCAGTGCATCCACGACCAGAGGTGTGTCGGCGCCCCACATCATGCGTTTCCTTCATCCTTGCGGTGTTCCAATGCGCGATCGCGAAGCGCGTCGATTTCGGAACCCAGATGATAACCGCCATCGGTTACGATGCGCTCGACATTGGCAAGCCGATCCTTGACCGAGCCGAGCTCGGCGCGAAGCTCGGCATTTTCCTGGGTCAGCAGGGTAACCCGTTGCTTCGCTTCGTGATCGCTGGCCGGCTTGAGCGCCTGACCCCAGGCCCCTTCGAGCGGATAGCCGTGCTTGATCTTGAGCCGTGTCGTGTGGATCCATCCGGCGACGCCGGCAGCGCCCAGCGCAAGCCCACCGCCGATGATCCATGGCAGGTGAGGGATGACGATAGCGGCGGCGTCGATGCTCATGTGCGCTCCTCGCGTTTCAGGTTCAGGGGGACGCCGCTGTCTGCGCTCTTGGGAGTTGGCGTGTCGCGCAGCGCTTCGATCTCTTCCGAAAGTGTGTAGCCGCGATCGGTCACGATCTTCTCGAGCACGATCATACGATCCTGCATCTCGTCGATCTTGCCGTTTAGTTCGCGATTCTCTGCTTTGAGTCGCTTGGTTTCGGCACTGTCCTCTTTCTTCTTGGACTTGCCGCCAAACTCGTCTTCGAGTTCGTAACCGTGCTTGGCGCGGATCCAGTTGTTGATGATCCAGGCGCCATAGGACACGGCAATTATCGCGATCACAAAGCTCGGGCTGCCCCAGTCCATTATGCGTTCTCCTTGCGCCCGATATTGAGTGGCACGCCGCTATCCTGGTCTTCGACTTCGCGGGTGTCACGCAGCGCTTCGATCTGGGTTGCAACGTCATAGCCCTTGTCGGTCACAATGCGTTCGAGCACCTGGACCCGATCTTCCAGTCGCTGGACCTGGCTGGCATATTGGGCGGCTTTTTCCGCGCTTGCGCTCGCCGTGGCTTCCAGCTGCATCTCGGCAATCTTCTGCTTGTGTTTCAGCCAGATCGCGACAATCGGTATCGACACACCGATAATCGGGATCAGCAATGCGAGTTGACCGGGTTCCATCTGTAGTGTCCCTCTTGAACTTGATTGCGCTTAGCGCAGGTCTTCGATTTCGGCTGCCGTGCGTCGCGCCGGATCTGTGGCGATACTTTCGAGCACCGCGAGACGATCCTGGAGCATGATGACGGTTTCCCGCAGCTCTTCGTTCTCGATGTCCCGACGTCCGGATCCGTGTTTGATCTCGGCCATTTTGCGACGGTGTTCGAGCACGGCATTGATCGTTACGAACGCGCCGGTGATCATAATCGCCATCACCAGCACGATGGTGACCGCTTCGTGGATAGGCATGCTCCGCTACTCCCCTTGTTCGGACGTCAGCGCAGGCGCTCGATCTCAGCCGTGAGGCGTGGATTGCTGCTGACATAGTGGGTCTCGACGGCCGCCAGGCGGCGGTCGATGTCGCGGAAATTTGCGCGAATCTCGCGAGCCGTGCGTTGCGGGCTCTGCCGAACCCGCTGCCAATATTTCTGTTCGCCTTCGTCGCGATACAGGTGCGAGGGCTTCTTGTTGAGCAGGAAGCCGGCAATGAAATAGGCCAGCACCGACCATCCGCCGGTTACGGGAATGGACAGCAGCGCGCCGAAGCGAACCCAGAACGTGTTCACGCCCGTGTAGTCGGCGATGCCCGAACAGACACCCATGATCTTGGCATTGAACTTGTCGCGGTAAAGCGTGGTGCGGGGGCTGTTCATCACTTGGCTCCTTTCTTTTCGGCCATCATCCGATCGAGTTCGCGCAACTGTTGGTTGTCGACCTCCTGATCGTGCATCAGGCGTTGTACGGGGGAAAACGAGGGATCGTCGGAAGCGACGAGGCGCTCGACCGTGTCCATGCGTTCGTCGAGGCGCTTGGCCAGCTGGTACAATTCGTCGAGCAGCACTTCGTCGTCGCTCGTGATCGTCGCCGCGGTCTTCCACTTGGTCACATAGTGCAGGATCAGCCATGGCAGGCCGATCACGAAGAGCGGGACGAAGAAATATTCTGGTTCCACCTTACTCAGTCCTTCTTGTCTGCGCCGTCTTTTCCGAGCGCTTTCTTCATTTCAGCGAGTTCGTCGTCGATCGCGTCGGCTCCTTCGAGCGCGGCGATTTCGTCCGACAGCGAGGGGGTGCCCGACTGATCGGCGATCGACATCGCTTCCGCACGACCTTCGGCATAGTCGACGCGGCGTTCGAGCTGGTCGAAGCGCGACAGTGCCTCGTCCGTGCGCTCGGTGCTCATCAGCGTCCGCAACTTCACCCGGTTCTCCGCGCTTTCGAGCCGCGCGGCGATTTGAGTCTGGCGACTGCGCGCTTCGCGCAGGCGATGCTGCAGCTTCTGGATATCGTCTTCATAAGCGCGCAGCGCATCGTCCAGCACGGCGATTTCGGCCTTGAGCTGGTCGGCCATGCCGGCCGCCTTCTTCTTCTCGACCAGCGCCGCGCGAGCCAGGTCCTCACGATCTTTCGACAGCGCCAGCTGGGCTTTCTCGCCCCAGTCGGCTTGCAGTTTGTCGAGCTTAACGACGTGTCGGTGCATTTCCTTCTGGTCGGCAATGGTCCGCGCCGCGCTCGCCCGCACTTCCACCAGCGTCTCTTCCATCTCGAGGATGATCATCCGGATCATCTTCGATGGATCATCCGCCTTGTCGAGCATGTCGGTGAAGTTGGCGGCGATGATGTCACGAGTGCGGCTGAAAATGCCCATAAAGGCTACTCCATCGAAAAAAGGGTTGTCGCGCTCCGAACGCGTATCGTTGTTTTCACTCTCCCTAGCATGCCAATCGCTTTGTGTCGGCGTCGGACTGCGGCGCAATTTCTCGATCTCGGCATCGAGCCGCGAAAGCGCCTTTGGGTGAGGGATGGGTTCGGGGGACAACTTTGAAGGAGAGGGGTGGGCCGGAGCGCGCTCGTCTCCGTCGGCGCCAGAGTGATCGGCAGCGCCTCCGGTAGCATCTGCGGGGGGGACTGAATGCTCCGGCCCGAGGGTACTTTTGGAATTCGGTTTGCTCATTTCAGCAAGCTCAGGCGATTTCGATCACTGCGGTATCGTAGGCGATCGATGCGGCATGAGTGTGGCTCGCCGTCATTTGCGTCGAAAGCGCGACGAACGCCACCATGGCACCGATGCTGGCGAGAGCGGCTTGGCCAAGCTTGCTGCTGAAGAATGCGCGGTTGTACATGGTCGGTCCCTTCGGAATGAACGTTGTGATTGTCTTCGTTCACATTCTAGCAAGAGGTGTGCCAAACTCTGCAAACCTCGAAATTGCTTGGTTTTTCGCACATGCGTGGATTACTGCGTTGGTTTCTATTGCCAAGCATTGGGAAAAATTCCTATACATTGGCACATGGAGCGCGAAAATCAGTTCATTGGCCAGTCGGGCGCATTCCTTGACGCTGTGGAACGCGCCAGCCGCGCCGCCCCGATGAGCCGTCCCGTGCTCGTCATCGGCGAGCGTGGGACCGGCAAGGAACTGATCGCCGAACGTCTCCACCGCCTTTCGACCCGTTGGGACGAACCCCTGGTGACGATGAACTGCGCGGCGCTGCCCGAAACACTGATCGAAGCCGAACTGTTCGGGCACGAAGCCGGTGCCTTCACCGGTGCTACCAAAGCGCGCGCAGGACGGTTTGAAGAAGCCGACAAGGGTACGCTATTTCTCGACGAACTGGGCACGCTGTCGATGGGCGCCCAAGAACGACTGCTAAGGGCTGTCGAATATGGCGAAGTGACGCGCATCGGTTCTTCCCGCCCAATCCGCGTGGACGTTAGGATTGTCGCCGCAACCAACGACGATTTGCCGGCACTTGCGGCTTCAGGCGAGTTTCGCGCCGACTTGCTCGACCGCTTGAGCTTTGAGGTCATCACCCTGCCGCCGCTCAGGGTGCGCGAAGGCGATGTCGCCGTGCTGGCCGAATATTTTGCCCGGAGAATGGCCGCCGAACTCGATTGGCATGCCTGGCCGGGCTTCGCGCCGCACGTGATGGCGCAGCTCGAAGATTATTCGTGGCCCGGCAACGTCCGTGAATTGCGCAACGTCATCGAGCGCGCGGTCTATCGCTGGGACGATCCCAACGAGCCGATATCCTACGTGCAATTCGACCCGTTCGAGAGCCCGTGGAAACCCAAGGCGCCGCCGCACCGCCCGGACAAGGCTGCTCCCCTTTCGACGACGAACGGCTCGGGGGGACAACCTGCGACCAGTGCGCTCCCGCCGGGCGTCGATTTCGAACAGATCGACGACTTGCGGGCCGCCGTCGACGCGCATGAGCGCTCGATCGTCGAACATGCCTTGGGCAAGCATCGCTGGAATCAAAGGCAAACCGCCAAGGCCCTGGGCCTCAGCTACGACCAGCTTCGTCATGCGATCAAGAAGCATGGGTTGATGGAGGGGAGCGAAGCCTGACGGGCCGCACCGCCAAATAGGGCGGGTTCTGGCTGATCCTGACATGGGCGGCCGGTCTGCCCACGATGCGTGTTCCAAACCCTTGGATCGATTGCCCTCCTTGGCCTAACGGCTTGTTTACAAGTCCGCTTTAAGCCCCACGGTTTAGTCGCAATTGTAGAGGGGCTTACAATGCGTGTCCTTGTCGATTTGGTCGATTCCATCGGAACGAGCATTCGATTCATCTTCATGCTGATTTTCCTCGCGATTTTTGCGTTCGGCCTGATCGTCTCCGTCGGTGCGACCTATGTCGCGCCGAAGGTGGCGGAATCCGTGGCGGAAAGCGCCGATCGCTACGGCGAACGTTCGCTACAAGCCGAGCGCGATAAGGAACTCGGCAAGGAAGGATGGGGGCACGGAGCGGGTCGCACCCAGGAGCGACGCGCCGGATCCGACGGATTTGGCGAAGACAATGGCGGTTGGGCGGACGAGCGCGAGAGGCGGAATTGGTGATCGGCGAGGATAATCCGGTTACGCCAGCGGATCGTGCGGCAGGTTCTACCAGCCCGGTTTTTTGCGTCGTCCGAGGTTAGGCGGTAAGGGTCATGTCGGGTCGCGAGAGCACAGCAATGAGGGGACAACTGGCTTGGGAAGGGCCAGCCGTCGTCGCTGAGATCGCGCAGGCAGACCCAATGAATGATCCCATTCCGAACACCGGCAGAAGAGCTGCACCGCGCTTGCGGTTGAGCCTTCCGGCGCGTTTGGTCGCGGTCGAACGTACGCACCAGTGCATTCTCATGAATCTTTCGCGTACCGGAGCGCAGGTTGCGATCCTTGATTCCCTTCGCGAGGGCGAGGGAGCCGTGCTGAAATGCGGCAAGATTGACGAATTCGTGATCGTCAATCGCAGCGAGTTCGGTCTCAATGCGCTGACGTTTGAAGAACAGATCAGCGACGAATTGGTGCTGCATATCCGTCGCTATCACGAGAATTTCGAAGAGCGCGAGCGCCGCGCCCTGGTGGAGACCGCACGCAAATGGGTCAGCGGCGAAAGCGACGACGAACGCGCAATCTAACCATTCCGGACTAGGGATAACAGCGTATCCCCGTATTGGGACGATGGTTGGCTTGTCTGCTTACCTTCTTCGCCCATGCAGGCTTCGTCACCCCCTTCAACCGGCTTTTCGCACGAGAAGATCGGTCGCCGAACGGCGGCTCGGCTGCGCCTTTCGCTTCCTGCGAAGCTGGTGACGATCTACGAGACGCGACGCTGCATCATTCTCAATCTGTCGCAAACGGGCGTGCAGTTGGGCCTCGAACGCCCCTTGAGGCAGGGCGACGCGGCGTTCCTGCAATGCGCAGATATCGAGCAATTCGGGACGGTCGTACGCAGCGACCCGGGAAGCAACGCCTTGGAATTCGATGTTCCGCTTACGCATGGCCAGGTTTTGGAGATCCGAGAATTCGCCGACAATTTCGACGAATTGGAACGATCGGGTTTCCGCCGGATTGCCCGAGACTGGATCACCGGCGGTGGCTGACCGCTGAAATCGGCAAAATGTTGCGTAATTGTGCGCGAGCCACTTGCCTTATCGCACGAGCGCGCCTAGTTGCTGCCTATCCCGACATTGTCGTGACACTGGAAGGGCTGGCGCCGAACGGGGCCGGCACAAATCGCCATTGTCACATCATGCTGGTTGCAACGGAGTTCCATGGCCGACTTGGCACGCCTGAGAGAATTGATCGAGCCCGAGGCGCAAGCGCTCGGATTCGAGCTCGTGCGCGTCAAGATGATGCCGTCGGAAGCCGGCGATGGCGGCGAGGCGTTGCAGATCATGGCCGAGGACCCGGCAACGGGGCAGTTGGTGATCGAGCAATGCGCGGAGCTGTCGCGCCGGGTTTCCGAAATGATGGACGCACGCGAAGAGGCCGGCGAAATGCTGGTAGAGGGCGCATACCATCTCGAAGTCTCCTCGCCCGGGATCGACAGGCCGCTGACCCGGGACAGGGATTTCGTCGATTGGGCCGGACACGAAGCGCGGATCGTGATGGCCAAGGGCTTTGATGGCCAGCGCGTCTACAAAGGCGAGCTTTGCGGACTCGACAACGGCCTGATCGCGATCGAGGACGTAAAGGCTGGCGAAGCGAAATTGCCTCGCGACCAAGTTCATTCGGCGAAGCTCGTTCTGACGGACGCGCTCATCGCCGCCACCAAGCCGCTCGATGCGAGCGGTGCCGAAGACATTATCGAAGAAGAAAAGGCAGACGACTGATGGCCAGTGCCATTTCCGCCAACAAGGCAGAACTCCTTGCGATCGCAAATGCCGTCGCTTCGGAAAAGATGATCGACAAATCGATCGTCATCGAAGCGATGGAAGAGGCGATCCAGAAAAGCGCGCGCAACCGGTACGGTGCCGAAAACGACATTCGCGCCAAGCTCGACCCGCAGACGGGCGACCTGACGCTGTGGCGGGTGGTCGAAGTTGTCGAGGAAGTCGAAGACTACTTCAAGCAGGTCGACCTGAAGCAGGCAGGCAAGCTCCAGGATGGCGCTAAGATCGGCGACTTTATCGTCGATCCGCTGCCCCCGGTCGATCTCGGCCGCATTGACGCCCAATCGGCCAAGCAAGTGATCTTCCAGAAGGTCCGCGATGCCGAACGCGAGCGCCAGTTCGAAGAATTCAAGGATCGCGCCGGAGAGATCATCACCGGCGTCATCAAATCGGTCGAATTCGGTCATGTGATCGTCAATCTGGGCCGTGCCGAAGGCGTTATCCGCCGCGACCAGCAGATCCCGCGTGAAGCCGCTCGTGTCGGCGAGCGTGTCCGCGCTTTGATTACGAAGGTGGAGCGCAACAATCGCGGGCCGCAGATCTTCCTTTCGCGCGCTGCGCCCGATTTCATGCGCAAGCTGTTCGCACAGGAAGTGCCCGAAATTTACGACGGCATCATCGAGATCAAGGCCGCAGCCCGCGATCCGGGCAGCCGCGCCAAGATCGGTGTTATCAGCCACGACAGCTCGATCGATCCGGTCGGCGCCTGCGTCGGCATGAAGGGTAGCCGCGTGCAGGCCGTCGTACAGGAACTGCAGGGTGAGAAAATCGACATCATTCCGTGGTCCGAAGACACCGCGACTTTCGTCGTCAACGCACTGCAACCGGCCACCGTCGCCCGCGTCGTTCTCGACGAAGAAGAAGGCCGCATCGAAGTCGTCGTTCCCGACGACCAGCTGTCGCTCGCTATCGGTCGCCGTGGCCAGAACGTGCGGCTCGCCAGCCAGCTGACCGGTCACCAGATCGACATCATGACCGAAGAAGAAGCTTCGGAGAAGCGTTCTAAGGAATTCGCCGAACGCTCCAAGATGTTCGAAGAGGAGCTCGACGTCGACGAAACGCTCTCGCAGTTGCTTGTGGCCGAAGGCTTCGCGATGCTCGAGGAAGTTGCCTATGTCGAACGCGCCGAACTGGCGGCTATCGAAGGTTTCGACGAGGAGCTCGCCGAGGAATTGCAGAGTCGCGCGGTCGAAGCGCTGGAACGGCAGGAAGAAGCCCATCGCACCGCCCGCCGCGAACTCGGCGTGGAAGACGATCTCGCGACCATGCCGCACCTTTCCGAAGCGATGCTGGTGACGCTCGGCAAAGCCGGGATCAAGACGCTCGACGATCTGGCCGACCTCGCTACGGATGAGCTCATCGCCAAGAAGCGCGAGGCACCGCGTCGCCGCAATAATGCCGATGGCCCGCCGATGCGCCGTCCGCAGCGCGAGCAGGACAAGGGCGGCGTGCTGGGCGATTACGGCCTCAGCGAAGAGCAGGGCAACGAGATCATCATGGCTGCCCGTGCGCACTGGTTCGAAGATGAGGAGCCCGCACCGGCTCCGACTGAAGAACCCGACAATCAGGAGGCCGCTGATGCGGACTCCACCCAATGAGCGCGTAGCTTCCGACATCGTTGATTCGCCCCGCGCTCGGAAATCCGCGAAGAATTCCGAGAGCGAACGGCGCTGCATCCTGTCCGGAGAGACCCTGCCGCGCGACAGCCTCCTGCGGCTTGCGCTTTCCCCGGATGGACAGATCCTGCCCGATCCCGGCGCCAAGGCTCCGGGAAGGGGCGCGTGGATCAAGCCGGACCGTGCCGCGCTTGAAAGCGCTATCGCCAATGGCCAGCTCAAGGGAGCGCTTTTGCGCGCCTTCAAGGGCGGGCCGGGCAATGTGGGACTTTCCTACCCTGACGATTTGCCCGATCGGCTGCTTGCGGCGCTCGAGCGCACGTTGACCGAGCGTTTGGGCCTTGAGCTGCGGGCCGGCAATGTCGTGCTGGGTTCGAACCGTATCGAAGAGCAGTCCCGGACCGGTCGCATCGCGTTGCTGCTGCATGCCAGCGACAGCAGCGAAGATGGACGCAAGAAGCTGGATCAGGCCTGGCGGGTCGGGACAGAAACCGAAGGGTCGGGAAATCGTGGCTCGGTGATACCACTGGACCGCGCGGCTCTGTCTGTGGCATTGGGCCGCGAAAATGTCGTCCACTTGGGCATTTCGGGCCATGCTGGCGACCTCAGGGCCGCCAACCGAGTGGGTCAGGCGATCAGCCGCCTTTCGAATTTTGTCGGGAGTGATCCCGGCAATTCCGTCCAGCCCGATCCGGGTGATCCCCTCGCTTCGGCGGGCGACGACATAGAGAATACTTGAAGGACTAACGAGCTAGAATGAGCGACGACAAAGAAAAACGCACCCGTAAGCCGCTGACCCTGAAGGGCGCTCAGCCGGGTGAGGTCAAACAGACCTTCAGCCACGGCCGCACCAACAAGGTTGCGGTTGAGGTCAAGCGCCGCCGCAAGCTCTTGAAGCCTGGCGAAACTCCAGCGCCTGAAGCGACTCCAGCGCCGGCTCCGGAGCCGACTCCGGCTCCTGCCCCTGCGCCCGCTCCTGCGGCGAAAAAGCCGGCTGCGCCGAAGGAAACGCCTCAGGAATTGGCTGCGCGGCTCGCTCGCGAAGCCGAAGAAGCGCGACTTGCTTCGCTGGAAGAAGCGCGCAAGCGCGAAGACCAGAAGGCCAAGCAGGAAGCGGAGGACGAAAAGAAGCGGCAGGAAGAAAACCGCAAGGCCGAGGAAGAAGCGCAGAAGCGTGCCGAGGAAGAAGCCAAGGCGAACACCGAAGCGGAAGCCCCGGCATCCGAGAGCGATGCGGAGCCCGCATCGAAGAAGGACTCGACGCCTGCCCCGGCTGCGCGCAAGTTTACGCCTGTTGCCCGGCCCGAGCCGAAACGGCCGGAAAAGAAAAAGAAAGAGGAAAAGCGTCCTGCACCCGGTGGCGGGAAGGACAAGCGCCGCTCTGGCAAGCTCACCGTCACCAAAGCGCTCAACGAGGACGAAGGTCGCCGTGCCCGTTCGCTCGCCGCGCTCAAGCGAGCGCGTGAGAAAGAGCGTCGGATGCAGGGCGGCGGCCAGCAGAAGCCGCGCGAGAAGCAGGTCCGCGATGTCATCGTGCCCGAAGCGATCACCGTTGGCGAACTCGCCAAACGTATGGGCGAGAAAGGTGCTGACCTGGTCAAGGCGCTGTTCAATCTCGACATGATGGTGACCGTCAACCAGACCATCGACGCCGATACGGCGGAACTGCTGGTCGAGGAGTTCGGGCACAATATCGAGCGCGTTTCCGAAGCCGATATCGATATATCGACAGAGGAAGATGTCGATCCGGAAGACACACTGAAGCCGCGTCCGCCCGTGGTCACGATCATGGGCCACGTCGATCACGGCAAGACCAGCCTGCTCGATGCGCTGCGCGGGACGGATGTGACCAAAGGCGAAGCCGGCGGCATCACCCAGCACATCGGCAGCTACCAGATCACCACCAAGGACAAGAGCAAGATCACCTTCCTCGACACGCCGGGCCACGCCGCTTTCACTGAAATGCGCGCACGCGGTGCCAATGTCACCGATATCGTGGTCCTCGTCGTTGCTGCGGATGACGGAATCATGCCGCAGACGATCGAGGCGATCAATCACACCAAGGCGGCCGGTGTTCCGATGATCGTCGCGATTAACAAGATGGATAAGCCGGAGGCGAATCCGGACAATGTCCGCAATCGCCTGCTCGAACACGAAGTCATCGTCGAATCTTTGTCCGGCGACGTGCAGGAAGTCGAAGTCTCTGCCACCAAGAAGACGGGCCTCGACGAATTGCTCGAAAAGATCGCGCTTCAGGCCGAACTGCTCGAACTCAAGGCGCGGCCGGATCGCGATGCAGACGCGACCGTGATCGAAGCGCAGCTCGACAAGGGCCGCGGCCCGGTTGCGACGGTGCTGATCACGCGCGGCACGCTCAAGCGCGGCGACACCTTCGTGGTCGGTACGGAAAGCGGCCGCGTGCGTGCGATCGTCAACGACCAGGGCAAGCAGATCAAGGAGGCCGGACCTTCGATGCCGGTCGAAGTTCTTGGTCTTGGCGGCGTTCCGTCGGCCGGCGACCAGCTGACCGTGGTCGAAAATGAACAGCGCGCTCGCGAGGTCGCGGAGTATCGTCAGGAAAAGGCCACCGAGAAACGCACCGCTCTGGCTCCGACCAACTTCGATACGATGTTCAACAATCTCGCATCGAACGTCATCGAGTTCCCGCTGTTGGTGAAAGCCGACGTTCAGGGCTCGGTGGAGGCGATCAACACCGCGCTTCACAACCTTTCGAACGACGACATCAAGGTCCGCGTGCTGCACGCAGGCGTCGGTGCGATTACCGAAAGCGACGTGACGCTGGCGGCGGCCTCGAACGCGCCGATCATCGGCTTCAACGTCCGCCCGAACGCGAAAGCGCGCGAGCTGGTGAAGCGCGACGGGGTGCGGATGATGTATTACGACGTGATCTATCACCTGACCGAGGAAATCGCGAAGGAGATGGCCGGCGAACTTGGTCCCGAGCGGATCGAGACGGTCGTTGGCCGCGCCGAGGTCAAGGAAGTCTTCAAGTCCGGCAAGAAGGACAAGGCGGCGGGCCTGCTCGTCACCGAAGGCGTCATCCGCAAGGGCCTGTTCGCGCGTCTCACGCGCGAGGATGTCATTGTATCGGCGACCAGCATCGCGTCGCTTCGGCGGTTCAAGGACGATGTCGACGAGGTCCGCTCGGGCCTCGAATGCGGCGTCGTGCTGCAGGACACCAACGATATCCAGCCGGGCGACAGTCTCGAAGTGTTCGAAGTCGAGGAGCGCGAGCGGACAATCGAGGTTACGTAGGAAAGGTCATTGCGAGTGGCCCCTGAAGAGTACGCCAAATCCTTTTATGTGTCCTTGTCAGGCACCCTGAAAGACATGGAAAAATCGCTCAAGGATGGCGAGACAATCATGTTTTCGGGGGTGGGGCCTAACGCAAGAGAGGCCTACATCAACCAAGTCATCCGGCGAGGCCCATTCATTCAAGTGGTCGGAACGACCGAGAACGATGAATTGGTGATTTTGACCTTCGCTCCGGATCAAGTGGCACTTCAATGGCATTCGGTTCGGGCCCCGCAAAAGCGAAAGCCGATTGGATTTGAGCAATTCGACTAGCTGGGACGGATAGAGCTTGACCAAGATCTACGAAGAGCAGCGCTCGCCCTCCGCTACACTGATGGGCAGCGAGTTCGTGTCGTTCGATGCGGAGAAGGGAGAGCTCACGACGCGCTTTACCCCGCCGCCGTCCTTCGCGTCACCGCGCGGAGCGGTGCAGGGCGGACTGATTGCCGGGTTTCTCGATGAGGTGATGGGCGGCGCCTTGCTCGCGGTAACCGACGAGCAGCACCTGCCGCTCAATCTCGATATGAGCCTGTCATTCATGCGGATGGTCCCGCTTGCGCCGATCATCGCCAAGGGGCGGGTCGTGCGCGCCGGGAACCGCGTCGCCTTCCTCGAAGGCGAGCTCTACGACGAAGAGGGCAAGCTGCTCGCCCGCGCGCGCTCGACGGCGCTGCCAACGCCGGTACCGGAGACCGAAGGATGAAGGACAACATTTTCCTCGCTTCCTTTATTTCTCCGCATACGCAACTGCTCGGCTCGGAGTTCCAATCCTGGGATCCCGATACGCTCACCGCGACAATGCGGTTCACTGTGAAGCGTGACGTCATCACCGCACGCGGCGGAGTTCAAGGCGGGCTTGTCGCCGGGTATCTCGACGATGTGATGGGCTATGCGCATGTCCTTTCGACCGACGGCGAATTGGCACCCTTGACGCTCGAACTATCCATGTCGCTTCTCAAACCCGTCCGCGAAGGTCCGATCATCGGCAAGGGCCGGGTGGTCAAGGCCGGCCGTCGCGTGATCTATCTTGAAGGGGAGCTGCTGAGCGAAGACGGCGAAGTGCTCGCCCGCGCGACATCGACCAACATCCCCACGCCGCGTCCGACAGGCGCGGATATGGGCACCACATAATGGCGCGCATGCTCGCGCTGCTCGGCAGCATCAATATCGGCGGCAACCGGGTAAAAATGGTCGACCTCAAGGCGGCCTTTGCCGCAGAAGGCTTCAAGGATCTCGTTACGGTTGCGGCGAGCGGCAACCTGATCCTGACCGATCACCGCGATCCGCTCTTCATCGAGACGGCTCTCGAGCGCGTGCTGGCCGACCGTTTCGGCTTCAACAGTTGCGTCATGGTTCGGACCAGAAAGGAAGTGCAGGCAGCGATCGACGACAACCCGTTCCACGGTACCGGGCCGGAACACGGATCGGACAAGATGGTGCATTCGATCTTTCTCAGCGAGCAGCCCGAACAGGCTCGCTTCGATGACTTGTTGCAAGAGCACAGCGGCAAGGGAAGCGAGCGGCTCGCTCTGGGCGATCGCGTCCTCTACCTCGACTATGTGCACGGCGTCGGCGTTTCGGACCTGTCGAGCAAGTTCCTGGAGCGCAGGCTGGGGTGCAAGGGCACCGCGCGCAATATGAACTCGCTCAAGAATATTCTGTCGAAGATGAATTAAGAGCATTATGGGCAGTTGATGGCCAAGCGCGATCCCTATTCCGCCGAACAGCATTCCGTACGCGTCCTCAAGGTCGGGGAGCGCGTTCGGCATATCCTCAGCGAACTTCTCGCTCGGCAGGAAGTGCATGACGACATCGTCAGCGCTGCCAACATCGCCGTCACCGAAGTTCGCATGACGCCCGACCTGCGCAATGCCACCGCCTATGTGAAGCCATTGCTCGGCGCAGGTGAGGACGATGTGGTTCATGCGCTGCGGCAAAACACCGCTTTCCTTCAACGCGAAGTTGCCAAGCGGCTGGGCCTGAAATTCGCGCCCAAGCTGAAGTTTCGCAAGGATGAGAGCTTCGCCGAGGCGGACCGGATCGAAGCGCTGCTGCGCGATCCGAAGGTGGCGAGGGACCTCGAAGGCGACGAAGATGAATGATTGCGTTTCGCCGGCAGCGGATTGCACTTTCCTACAGGCTTCCGTTCATGCCAACGCGCTGATGCTCTTTGAAAACTGCATCATCCAGATGGCGCTTCGAGTTGGAGACGCGTCAACTTCGCCTTTCGAGATTAAGCCACTATAATACCAGGAAAATTACACAATGTTTGTGTCTGATACTGTGTCGTGTGTGTCAACTTCGATCGAAAGCTGCGCGCAGTATCAGCGGGGCAGCATTCGGGCGCGCAGCTCGATTTCCACCTTGTTGCCGACGATCAGCTGGTAGCTCTTCATCCCGTATTTGCGCCGGTCGATCTTGGTTTTGGCAGTGAAGCTGATCGGCCTGGTGCGGGCCGCACTGAGCGGGTCGGTGTCGAATGTCACTTCGAGCACCTGCGGCTGGGTGACGCCGCGGGCGGTTAGTTGACCGGATACCGTGCCTTTTGTGGCCGACTTCATAGTCAGCGAAGTGCCGACGAAGCGGACGGTCGGATACTTCTCGACCCAGAAGAACTTCTCCCCGCGCAAACGTTTGAGCGTCACGCTGTCGGGCGCTTCGAGAGCGGTGGCGTCGAAGCTGACGTCGATCAGGGCACGCTCGGGCTGTCCGGGAACGATCCGCACCGAGCCGCTCATCTTGGGGAATTTTGCCGTCTTGCTCGAAAGGCCGAAAAAAGGGACCTTGGCCGAGACATCGCTGGCGCTCGCATCGAGTGTGTAGGTCAGCGGCGCAGCCGAATTGCCGAGCGCAAACAGCGCCAGCAGCGGAAGCAGGAAAAGGCGATTCAGCAAAGGCATTGCGGCGGCTCCTCTATCCAGACTTACGTCCGGCTGGTGCGATTGGTTTCATACGCCAATCGCGAGAAGCCGCCCAATGGTTCAATTCGCAGGCTGGACCGCAGCGGTGTTTTCCGGTGTCGGGATCTCCATGAAGACGCTTGCACCGGGTCCAAGCGGCAGGTCGAGCACGACCCAGCCTATCGTCAGCACGAGCCCTGCGACCATCAGCCCGATCGAAAATGGCAGCATGTTTGCGGCGAGCGAGCCGAGGCCGAAATCCTTGTTCCAGCGCTGGCAGAAGATCAGGATCAGCGGGAA